>DAIQBR010000102.1:0-4989 GCA_036781105.1 Kiloniellaceae bacterium | reverse complement strand
TTTCGACGGCAAAGCGCTTCATGGCGGCGGCCCGCCCCTCGTCCTTCGAGACGCGATCCCTGCGGATCGCTCCTCAGGATGAGGGGCTCTTTTTGTATAGGGCCTCATCCTGAGGAGCTTGCGTCAGCAAGCGTCTCGAAGGACGAGGCCCCGGCACGGTGATAGCGCCAAACAAAAGCCCCCTCACCCAGCTTCGCCTAGGCTCGCTTCGCTTGCCAAGGCTGCGCAACCCTCTCCCGCGAGGGGAGAGGGAAATTGCGTCAATCCGCAAACACGCCCGACAGGCCTTCGACGATCTGCTGGTAGGCGGGTTCGCTGTCGGGGTTAAGGGCGCCGTGGCGCAGGGCGAAATGGAGGTTCACCAGGGCGACGTTGAACTTGAAGTCGTCGGTTTCCTTCAGGCGCTGCAGCACCTCTGCCATGGACCAGAGGGCGAAGGACTCGACCTCGTCGTCGCCGGGGCGCGGCTGGAAGTTTTCCGGCAGTTCCAGGTCGTAGCAGAACACCACGTCGTTGCGCAGGCCCTCCGACCTTTCGCAGATGTAGCGCAGGGCGCCGACCGGGCGCGCCAGCTCGGCAAGGTCCGGCGGGATGCTGGCTTCCTCGCCTGCCTCTTTGACCACGTTCTCCATCAGCGAGAGACCGTAGGGCTGGCCGCCCGCGACCAGGTGGTCGAACTTGCCCGGCGCGACGGCCTTGTGCGGCGCGCGCTTGCCGACCCAGAGCCGCGGGCCCTCCTCGTAGACAACGTAGCCGTTCACGTGCACGCCGTAGGCCAGCACACCGAACAGCGGCACCGCGCCGCGCTCCATGCGGAACAGCGGCGGCGCGCCCCAGCGCCGGGCGATGCCGTAGTCCTCGCCGCGCCACTTGGGGATCTCGCCGGCCTCGTAGAGCCGGCGCAGCGCCGCCTCCAGCACGGCAGAGCGCGACTCGAAGTCGCCGTAGCGCGCCGGCAGGGCGACGGCGCTGTCACTGACGACGAAGGTTTCCGGGAAATCCTTCAGCCGCCGGGCGAAATCATGGGTGACCCAGCCAAGCGGTTCCGCCTCGCCCTCCAGCAGGAAGGGCCGGTAGTTCGCCGGTTGCCAGGCATGGCAGATGCGGATGCGGTCGAGATAGCTCATACGTGCCGATACAATGCTCTCAACAGTCGAATTGGGACGGTAGGCTTTACTTCAACCGCAAACACACATCTCCATCGGTTGAGCTACACGTCATATATACTTCATTAAAAGACGACTCATGAGCCGATGACCGCAGCTGATCGAGATGTTGGGACCAACGATTTTTGGGGAGTATCTCAACACTTAGCAACTCTACAACCAACGTATCGCTCCCATGATGTTTCTTCTTTTCGATACAGATCTTTATGGCCTTGCTAGCGGTCTCCACTATTTCTCGTGTTTCATAGGCCATCCGGGGTTGCGCCATTTGGTTTTCAAATGCACCGCTCGATTCTTCGTCAGTAAGATTCATGTACCCGCGCCCCGTTCCGCGTCTATTTAACTCTGACATTGTAAAGAAGCGGGTCTTGGCTTGCGCAACAGTCACCTCAATCTGCCGCACTTCTCCGTCCGACCGAGTCAAGACACAGTCTGGAAATGCGTTATCTAATGAAAACTGAATACGATCCTGAGGCTCAGATACTGCGCGCAGGAACCTCGCTACTGGAACGACTTCATCACGAAGTTTCTTTGTTCTACCCTGACCAAGCCGGAAGCTCTCCGTGAAACCGCTATCATGAACGAACTCTATCGTTTCTTGGAGCTGTTCGAGGAGTCGACGAACAGTCATTCCACCTTTTAGAGCAGAATAGAAGGTATCAAGCGCATCTTCTTCCCCTTCGCTCAACTCTAGCACCCCTGAACACAGCGATCCGTCACGAAGGCGTGGCACTTCAGCACCAAGGCATCCTGAAGAAAGCACTGCAATTGAGATCAAGCAATAGAAGCTACGTTCTTGCGCAGGCTGAGACTATGCTTTTTGTGTCTTGGTCAGGGAAGCTTCTCCGCCTGGGGTGCACCGACGTAGCGGAAAGGCTTGATATCGCTGCCTGCGCAGTGTCGACGCAGGTGCGCGCGGCGCTCGGATCGACAGCCTGTCCGGAGCCTCAGCGGCAGGCGAAGGTCGCTTCGTAACCGTTGCCGTTCTGGTCGGTGTCGATCAGGTAGGCGTCGGTGTCGTAGCGGTCGTCGCAGTAGTCTTCGGCCTGCTCGGCCACGTCTTCGGCCTCGTCCAGCGCCGAGTACTGGAAGCTGACGGTCGGCTCGGTCGCCGCGGTGGGGTCGCTGCTGCTGCAGGCGGCGGGCAGCAGGGCGAGGGCCGCGGCGGCGGCGGCCAGCTTGAAGGGGGTCATCCTGGTCTCCGGTGCTGAACGAGTTGGCTCGGAGACTTAAACGCGCGGGCGGTAAAGCGGTTCCCGGCGGACCGGCTAGCCGCGGGCGTCGACCACCCTTTGCAGCAGCGGCGCGTAGTGGGCGAAGGGCGGGGTCTTGCGGCCGGCGACCTTGGCTTCGTCGTCCCAGATGCGGACCCTGAGGATGTCGTCGAGGTGCGGCGTTTTGCGGAAAGCCGCGACCTCCTCCGCGTCCATGGGACCGCCCTGCAGCTTCAGGGTCAGCACCGAGGCCTCGGAAAGCCGCGCGACGTAGCCGGGGTCGGTGGCGCAGAGGTAGCGCTTGGCCGGCACGTGGTGGCGCACGCAGTCCACGACCCGGGGCGGGAAGAAGGGCGCCAGCACGGCGGCGCCGGCCTCGTTGTGGCGGTTGTCGATGCCCTGGTCCTGAGCATCGGGCGGGAATTCGCTGGTGTAGTGGCCGATGTCGTGCAGCAGCGCGGCGGCGATCACCTGGTCGTCCGCGCCGGCCTGCTCAGCGAGCTGCGCGGCCTGCAGCATGTGCTCCGACATGGTGACATCTTCGCCGAGGTAGGAGTCGGCGCCGCGGCGCTGGAAAATGTCGGCGATGAAGGCGACGATGCCGTCTGCCGTCAGCGGCGCGGTGACGGCGGCGCTCACGACGCCATCTCCAGCTCCCGCTCCAGCACGCGCAGGGTGGAGAGCAGGCCGTCCTTGTCGGGGTAGCAGCCCTGCAGCCAGCGCGAGCCGCTGCCGGCATAGGCGCGGCGCGCGTGCAGCACGCGGGTGTTGTCGACGATGAAGCATTCGCCGGGCTGCAGCTTGAAGCTCACCGCCATGCCGGGCTCGCCGAGGATATCGCCGAAGCGGCGGTAGGCGGCGTACCAGGCCGCCATGTCGCCATAGGGCACGTCGGTGATCGGCGCCGCCGAGCGGTTGTTGAAGCGCAGGGCGACGAGCTCGCCGTCGGGCGCCAACTCGATGACCGGGCGGCGCGCCGCAAGATGCACATCGGGCGTGCCGGCGTAGTCGAAGCGCGCGCAGTAGCGCGTGAGCAGCTCGAAGCCCTGCGGGTCCTCGTCGCGCAGGCGCCGGGCGACGCGAAAGCCGTCGACCACGTAGGAGTCGCCGCCCTCGGCGGAGTTCTCCAGGCAGTAGAGGATCTGCAGGGTCGGCACCGGGTCGCGGTAGGGGTTGTCGGTGTGCGCCTGCAGGCCGAGGCCGGTGTAGGCCAGGTTGCTCGGCTTCACCTCGGCGCGCACCTCGAACCACTTGCCGTAGTTGGTCTCGCGCACGAAGCCGAAGAGGCCGGCCACCTTCATCAGCGCGCCGCTCTCCACCGGCCCGCCCGTCAGCTTGGCGAAGCCGTAGCGGCGCACCAGGGCGAGCCAGTGCATGAGCGCCGCGCGGTCCGAGGTCAGGGCGCCGTAGTCGCCCTCGGGCAGGGCCCGCGCCATCTCGCCGTCCCAGGTCTCGATCTCCGGCGCGGTCCAGCCGGGCGGCGGCGGCGCCTTGCCGTCGTAGGCATGGGCGCGCAGCCAGACGGCGGGGAAGGTGACGGTCTTGTCTTCCGGCGCGAAGGTGACGGCGAGGCCGCCCTGCCCGACCTCGGCCGCGGCGATGCGGGTGTCGGCGGGGATGTCCTGCAGGGTGACCAAGCGCTGGCCGTTCTGCGGCGCGCGGGTCTCCGGGTCGAGGGCGTTGTCGCGCAGCCAGATGGCGTGGAAGCGCAAGCTGCGGCCGTCGCTCCAGCGCAGCGCCAGGGCGGCGCCGCCGTCGATCACCTCAACCGAGTCCAAGCCGGTCATGTCCCGTTCCCGCCTCTCGAAGACGGCGGGCATCATGGCATGGCGCCGGCTAACGCGCGACCAAGTGTTTCTGTGACGTCAGCACCGTCTCGACCTGAAAGACCTGACGCAGGCAGCGGGCGACGTAGTCGCCGGTCGCCACGTCGAGGCCGTTCACCTGCACGTCGATGGCGAGGTCGCGCCCGTCCTTGCCGGTCACGTCGCTGTGCCAGCGGGTGGGCGTGAGTCCGCGCTTGGCGAAGAGCTCCAAGACCCGCGGCATGACGCCCGGCTCGGCTTCGGCGAGGATGGAAAAGCAGTAGACGGTTTCGGCTGCCGCGGCGGGCAGCGACCTTCGGTCGGCAAAGAAATCTGAGGTGGAAAGTTCATGAGCGGCCATTGTCGGGCCCTCCACAGTCGGTCACGCCAAAAAACGAATCACTGACTCCCGGCTACCCCTTGGGGGCCGGGTCGGTAATTCGAATGGCGATGCCGAAGTGGCGGGTCGTGCTCATGACCCGAAGATGAAACGCCCTGGGGAGGGGAAAGTCAACCCGGTCAGGGTGTTAACCAAAAAGGCCCCTCCCTCTCCCCGCAAGCGGGGCGAGGGGATTACTTGCGTCGGCGCAGGGTGAGGTAGCCGGCGGCAGCGATCGCGGCGACGGCGACGAAGGCCCACTTGCCGGCGCCGCCGAAATGCCGCTCGGTTAGAAAATACGCGACAAAGAGCGCGACGCAGGCGGCCAGGATGGCGAGGGTTTCGACGGCAAAGCGCTTCATGGCGGCGGCCCGCCCCTCGTCCTTCGAGACGCACGCCTTGCGGCGTGCTCCTCAGGATGAGGG
>DAIQBR010000101.1:0-10364 GCA_036781105.1 Kiloniellaceae bacterium | reverse complement strand
CCGCGCGATGACGCCCTGCAGGTGGGCGAGCTGCTGATCGAGCAGCTGGCGCAGGCGGGTCAGTTCGTCGGGGTCGCAGAGCTCCTCGGCTTCGATCGTCTCGTCGAAATCGGTGGTGAAGGCGTGGTAGGGCGCGTTGGCCTGGTTGTTGTGGCCAAACAATTCGGGCAGCTGGCCGGGGCGGCCGGGATCGTCCTCGCCCTCGCCTTCCATCATCTCGCTGTCGGCCTCGGCGGCCTGCGGATCGGCGGCGTCCGACTGGTCGCCCTCGCTGTCTTCACCGTCCAGCGTGGTCGGCGTCTCGGCGCTTTCGTCGCCGTCGGTCTGGGTGCCGCTGTTGTCCTGATCGGACTCTTCGTTCTGCTGCTGCTGGTCGTCGTCCTGCTCCAGCTCGTCTTCCAGGCCGATGTCGATGTCGAGGTGCTGCAGCATGTCGCGCACCTTCTCGGCGAACAGCGCCTGGTCGCCGGCACGGCGGCCCAGTTCCTTGATGTCCTGCAGGATCTCCGAGCCCAGCACCGGCCGCCAGAGGTCGACGGCGCTGCGCGTGCTGGCCGGCAGCGGCACGCCGGTCATCGCTTCGCGCGCCATCAGACGCAGCGCCTCGGCGAGCGGCACATCTTCGCGGCTCTGCGCTCGGTTGAGGCCGCGCACGCGGTACTGCTCCTCCAGGGCGGCGTCGAGGTTGTGCGCCACGCCGCACATGCGCCGCATGCCGAGCGCCTCGCAGCGCGCCTGTTCGACGGCGTCGAAGATCTCGCGCGCCTCCTGGGAACGCGGGCGCAGGTTGGCGTCCAGGCTGCCGTCGTGGTGGCGCAGCCGCAGGGCCGCGGAATCGGCCTCGCCGCGCACCAGGGCGGCATCCTCCGCCGGCAGCGAGCGCGCCGGCAGGGTGACCTTCACTTCCTTGCCGACCAGGCCCTGGCCACGCGGCGCGTAGGTCACGTTGATGTCGTCGCGCTCGGCGATGGCGCGCACCGTTGCCGCGGTGGTCCGCCGGAAGACGTCGAGCGGGTTCTCGGGCTGGCTCATGCGCTTAGGTCAGGTTCGCCTTGACCCCGGACTCCGGCAGTTCGCTGCCGAAGCAGCGCTGGTAGTACTCCGCCACGATGGGCCGCTCGATCTCGTCGCACTTGTTGAGGAAGGTGACGCGGAAGGCGAAGCCGACATCGCTGAAGATGCGCGCGTTCTCGGCCCAGGAGATCACCGTGCGCGGGCTCATCACCGTCGAGATGTCGCCGTTGATGAAGCCGCTGCGCGTGAGGTCGGCCAGCGCCACCATGGCGGAGATGGTCTCGCGCCCTTCGGGGGTGTCGTAGTCCGGCGACTTGGCCAGCACGATCTCGGTCTCCTCGTCGTGCGGCAGGTAGTTCAGCGTGGCGACGATGTTCCAGCGGTCCATCTGGCCCTGGTTGATCTGCTGGGTGCCGTGGTACAGGCCGGTGGTGTCGCCCAGGCCGATGGTGTTGGTCGTCGAGAACAGCCGGAAGGCCGGGTGCGGGCGGATGACCCGGTTCTGGTCCAGCAGCGTGAGTTTGCCCTCGACCTCCAGCACGCGCTGGATGACGAACATGACGTCCGGCCGGCCGGCGTCGTACTCGTCGAACACCAGGGCGGTCGGGCGCTGCAGCGCCCAGGGCAGCAGGCCCTCGCGGAACTCGGTGATCTGCTTGCCGTCCTTCAGGACGATGGCGTCCTTGCCGACCAGGTCGATGCGGCTGATGTGGCTGTCCAGGTTGACGCGGATGCAGGGCCAGTTGAGGCGCGCGGAAACCTGCTCGATGTGGGTCGACTTGCCGGTGCCGTGGTAGCCCTGGATCATGACGCGGCGGTTATGGGCAAAGCCGGCCAGGATCGCCAGGGTGGTGTCGCGGTCGAAGCGGTAGGTTTCGTCGATCTCCGGCACGTAATCGCTGGTCTGGCTGAAGGCCGGGACCTGCAGGTCGCTGTCAATGCCGAAGGTCTGGCGGATCGACACTTCGATGTCGGGCCCGTCCGCCGGCATCTCGCCGCCGCTCATCGTGGGGTCTGCTGAAGCCATGAGGTAGGAATTCCGTCGTTCAGGTTGAGGATGGACCTGCGCCAAGCCTGTTGAACATCACTCGAAGGCCGCCTTCAAGTCCGAATACGCCAAGTTGATGATTTTCAGGCGTTCCTCGGCGCCGCCGTCGCCCCCGGTGATGTCCGGGTGCAGCTCCTTCACCAGGGCCTTGTAGCGCGTTTTCACCTCGGCCAGCCCGGCGTCCGGGGCGAGGTTGAGGACCCTGAGCGCCCGGGCCTGGCGCGAATTGGGTGGAAAACGGCCGCTGCGCTGCTGCTGGTCGGCGGCCTCCTCGGCGAAGAAGCCGAAGGCGTCGCGGAAAGGTCTGTCTTGCGGACCACGGCCCCCCTTTCCCCCGGAGGCCTTGCCGCCGTGCCCTTTGCCGCCATTGAGGGGCCAGCTCGGGCGCTGCCAGACGGCGTCGCGCCGCCGGATATGCTCGATGGCGGCTTCGTCCATGTCCTTGAAGTAGTCCCAGGCGAGGTTGTAGGCGCGCACATGCTCCAGGCAGAACCAGTAGTAGCTGTTCAGCGTCTCGCGTGAGCGCGGCGCGCGATGCAGCCCCTCCGCGGCGCAGCCGGGATGGTCGCATTGCCGGAGGCCGTTTTCCGCGCCGGCGCCGGGGCCGCGCGGACCTTCCTCGAAAGGGTTTTGGGGGGAGCCAGACATCTACCGATTATGTGGGATCGCGCCCCCCGCAGGCAAGGCGCCGGCAGGGCGCCGCGGCCCGCTTGCCTACTCCCTCGCGGCCGGCTCTGCCGGCTTGCGGCCGCGCAGATCGCCGAGGTTCACCAGGGCGGTGCCGGCGAGGATGAGCACCAGGCCGGCGACCAGCGTCGGGGTCAGCGGCTCGCCCAGGAAGAGCGCCGAGGCGGCGACCCCGGTCACCGGCACGGCCAGCAGGCTCAGCGAGGTGGTGATGGCCGGCAGGGCGCGGGTGACGCTTACCACGGCCCAGAAGCAGAAGGCGGTCGCCAGCGGGCCGTTGTAGGCCAGCACCAGGGCGAGGTCGCCGCTCCACCGGATGCGCGACCAGTCCTCGGTGAGCCAGGAGACCAGGACCAGCGGCGGCACCGCGATCACCATCTGCCAGGGGGCCAGCTGCAGCGGTGAGGAATCCCAGGCGTGTCCGCGCACGTGCAGGATGGCGACCGACCAGGCGAGCGCGGCGAGCAGCAGCAGGGCATTGCCGAGCAGGACCTGGGGATCGGACCAGTCGAAGCCCAGGGGATTGAACAGCACGGCGACGCCGCCAAGCCCCAGAGCGAGGCCGAGCAGCTTGAAACCCGTCAGCCGCTCGCCGAGCAGAAATATGGCGGCCGGCGTCACCCAGAGCGGCGTGGTGTAGGCGAGGATCGCCGAGCGGCCGGCGCCGACGTGCAGCAGGGCGATGTTGACCAGCGCCAGGAAGGCGCCCATCTGCAGCGCGCCGACGGTCAGCACCACCGGCAGGTCGCGGCGGGTCGGCAGGCTGAGGCGCCCCAGCACCGCGAGCAGCGCGAAGAGGGTGAGGGCGCCCAGCACCATGCGCGCGGCGCCGAACCACACCGGCGGCATGTAGGTCACGCCGATTTTCATGACCGGCCAGTTGCTGCCCCACAGCACCACCACGGCGACCAGCAGCAGGCGGGCGACGGTGGGGCTGAGCGCGAGGCTGCTGCCGGCCTTCTGGGGCATGGGGATGGCGATTCCTTGCGATTTCGTCGTCGCGCCGGGACGTTGACAGGCGGCCGTAGGCGGCACACCTTCAGGCCCGCAAATCACCCGGGCAGCATCAGGAAGGAACCGGACCTTGGCCGTCGCAGAAACCATCGAGCGCAAGCTGACTGAGGCCCTGGCGCCGCAACGCCTTAAGATCGTTGATGATTCGGAAAAGCACAAGGGTCATGCCGGCTATCGCGAGGGCGGCCAGACGCATTTCCGGGTCGAGGTTGTCTCCGCCGCTTTCGCCGGCGAAAGCCGCGTCGCCCGCCAGCGCCGGGTCTACCAGATCCTCGCCGACGAACTGGCGGCCGGCGTGCACGCCCTGCAGCTGAAGACCCTGACGCCGGAAGAAGACGCTAAGGCGGGCTAGTTACCCTGTGGCCGAGTTCTTCGCCGCCATCGCCGTCTTCCTTGCCGCCCATGTGCTGCCGGCGGCGACCGGCGCACGCGGCTTCCTCATCGCCCGTATCGGCCGGCCCGCCTACATCGCCGCTTACTCGGTCGTGTCCCTGGTGACCATCGCCTGGGTGATCCTGTCGGCCCTTGCCGCGCCCTATGTCGAGCTCTGGCCGCCCCATCCGGCTGCCGCCTGGGTCCCCGTTCTTGCGATGCTGCCCAGCTGTGTGCTGCTTGTTGCCGGCGCGAGCCAGCCGGCGCCGTTGTCGATTTCCCTTCGGGGCGGCCGGCCGGACCCGCGTCGCGCCGGCCTGGCGGCGGCGCTGCGCCACCCGATTCTCTGGGCTTTTTTTCTCTGGGCAGCGAGCCATCTCGTTGCCAACGGCGACCTGGTGAGCGTCTTTCTCTTCGGCAGCCTCGCCCTCTTCAGCCTCTTTGGCATGAAGCGGCTCGAACGGCGGGCCCAGCGCAACCTCCCGGCGGCCGACTTTGCCGCCACCCTCGCCGCCACCTCGGGCAGCCCGGCACGGCGCCTGCGCCGCGCGGCCAGCTGGAGAGCGCTGTGGCAGATCCTGATCGGCGCGCTGCTCTACGCGGCCCTGCTCCACCTGCATGGGCCGGTGATCGGCGTGGCGCCGATGGACTGGCTGCGCTGAGTCAGTCCTCGCCGGTATAGAACTCGGGCCAGGAGCGTTTCACGATCGGGCTGTCGGTGGCGAAGGCGTGGCAGGTCTCCAGCAGGCCGGGCCGCTGGCCGGGCTGCCGCCTGGCGGCCTTGGCCGCACGGACCGGATACAGCGTCTGGAAGGCGACCGTCGCCATGGCGATGAGCAGGTCGACCAGGTGCGTGCAGCCTTCCACCCCGCCCACCTCGCGGCGCACCGTCCGGCGCCAGCCGGTCTTCACCTCGGTGCCGATCATCCGCTTGAAGTTCGGCGTGACGTCGGGACAGATGCTGAAGGGGCTGAAGTCGGTCACCGCCTCGATGTCGTGCACCTTGAAATCCTCGTCGATGGTGAGGCGGATCGACATGTCATGCAGCGCCTCGCCCGGCGGGATCTCGCCGCGGTCCTGGTTGGCGAAGGCATAGGTCTTGGTATCGACGATGCGCCCCTCGATGTCCCACAGACCGTCGGCGCGCTGATAGCCCTCGAAGGCGTAGGTTCGCTTGTGCAGGCAGGTTCGCTCGACGGGGGGCGAGAGGGGCATGTCGGGGCACCGTTGAAGATTGTCACGGACGTTGCGTGACTATAGGGCCCGGCGGTCCCCCGTCAAAGCGCCAGCTTATCAAGTAATCGACGGCCGGAACTGCAACCGGCGGGGCCGCACCTTCAGACCTGGGAAACGCTGCGCTGCGGATCGCTGTCGGCTTCTTCCTTCTCGTCGATGGCACAGATGCGGATCGAGGTGATCTGATTGCGCTTGCGACCCAGGATCTCGAACTTGAAGCCGTGGAAGCTGAAGACCTGGCCGACGTCGGGAATGCAACGCGTCTCGTGCAGGATGAGGCCGGCGAGGGTCGAGGCCTCGGCGTCCGGCGCAGCGTGACCTTGCCGTCGACGATCTTGGTGCCGTCGGGCAGTGCCTGTACACCCTCGATGTCCTCGTCGTGTTCGTCGGAGATGTCACCGACGATCTCTTCCAGGATGTCTTCCAGGGTGACGATGCCCAGCATCTCGCCGTACTCGTCGACCACGATGGCGAAGTGCTCGTGGCGATTGCGGAAGGCCTGCAACTGTGACAGCAGGTCGGTGGTGTCCGGGATGAACCAGGGCGCCGAGGCGATGGCGCGCACATCCAGTTTGTCGAGGTCGGCGCCGGCGGCTTGCACCGCGCGCAGCAGCGCCTTCACGTGCAGCACGGCGACGATGTTGTCCGGGTCTTCCTGCCACAGCGGCAGGCGGGTGAAGGGGCTGGCCAGCACCTCCTCGACGATCTTGGCCGGAGGCTGGTCGACATCGATGGCGACCACGTCCTTGCGGTGGACCATGATCTCCTCGACCCAGACATCGCCGAGATCGAGGATCGAGCGCAGCATCTCGCGTTCGTGGCGCTCTTCCTCACCCTCACCCTGGTGCAGGTCGATGGCGCCGCGCAGTTGCTCCTCGGTGGCCTCCGCGGTCAGTGCGTGGCGCACCTCGATGCCGAACAGCGAGAGGGTCGCCCGGACAAACATCTGAATGACCAGGGAAAACGGCTTCAGCAAGGTAACGATGAAGCGCAGCACCGGTGCCACCGCCAGTGCGGCACGATCGGCATTCTGCAGCGCATAGGTCTTGGGCAGCACCTCGGCGAAGATCAGCACCAGAGCGGTCATGGCGAGAGTCGCGTAGACCACGCCGGTGTCGCCGAAGACGGCGATGAGGGCGCTGGTGGCCAGGGCCGAGGCAAGGATGTTCACCAGGTTGTTGCCCAGCAGCAGGGCCCCGATGAGATGCTCGCGTTCATGCCACAACTGATTCACCACGACGGCGCGGTGGTTGCCGCCCTGTGCGAGGTTGTGCAGCCGCGGGCGCGAGGCGGCGGTTAGCGCCGTCTCAGAGCCCGAGAAGAAGGCCGAGAAGACCAGCAGCGCCACGATGGCGCCGAAGGTGAGGGCAAGATTGATTTCCATGGTCGTCTATTCGGGTTGTCAAAGGTGCATCGAATTGTCGGCAAGCGGCAGCGCGCCGCCGGCCGGATGGTGTCGGGCGTTCAGCTGCCCAGCGTGGCGCGGCTGGTCAGCTCTACCGTGTCGTTCTCGCGTGCCAGCTGGTCGGCGTCGTTGAGCGCGCTGGTCAGCAGCGCGCGGACGTCGTCGAGGTCGACGTCGGACTCGAGGTAGGCCTCGCCGATGGCGCGCACCAGGACATAGGTGATGCGGCCGCCGCTGACTTTCTTGTCACGGCTCATGTGGTCGATCAGCCGCTCGACGTCCCAGTGGCGCGGCGCCAGGTCGGCAAAACCGGTCGGCAGCCCGACGGCGGCGAGGTGGCGGCGTACGCGGTCGGCGTGCTCGGGCGGGCAGTGACCGCGCTGCACTGACAGGTCGAAAGCCATGACCATGCCGACAGCCACACCCTCGCCGTGCAGCAGTTCGTCGCCGTAACCGGTCTCCGCCTCCAGTGCGTGCCCGAAGGTATGCCCGAGGTTGAGCAGCGCGCGCAGTCCGCTTTCGCGCTCATCGGCGGCAACCACTTCCGCCTTGGCGCGGCAGCTTTCCACGACCGCGTGCTCCAGCGCCGCACGGTCGCCTTCGATGAGATCGGCGCCGTGCGCCTCCAGCCAGTGGAAGAAGCCGGGATCGCGGATCAGGCCGTACTTCACCACCTCGGCATAGCCGGCCAGCATCTCGCGGCGTGGCAGGGTGGTGAGCACCGAGGTATCGGCCAGCACCAGGCGAGGCTGGTGGAAGGCGCCGATCAGGTTCTTGCCCTGCGCTGCATTGATGCCGGTCTTGCCGCCGACGGAGCTGTCGACCTGGGCCAGCAGGCTGGTCGGGATCTGCACGAAGTCGAGGCCGCGCAGGGTGACTGCCGCGGCGAAGCCGGCGAGGTCGCCGATCACGCCGCCGCCCAGCGCGACCAGCGTGGTCGAGCGCTCGACCTTGCGGTCGAGCAGTTCGCCGATCAGGCGGCCGAGACTGTCGAGGCTCTTGGAGCCGTCGCCCGGCGGCACCACCAGGCTGTCGTGTTTCAGGCCGGCGTCGTCAAGCGCACGCTGCAGGCGCGCGAGATGGCGTTCGGCGACGTTGCTGTCGGTGATGACGATGACGCGGTCGCTCTTCAGCAGCGGACGCATGAGCTTGCCGGCCTCGGCCAGAACCGTGGTTCCGACCAGGATGTCGTAGCTGCGCTCGCCGAGGGCGACGCTGAGCTTCTGCGGCGAGGTCACTGGGCGGCGCTCCGGGCGCTGCCCACGAACGCTTGCGTGCCGTACAGCTTGCGCAGGCCGTCGAGCACGCGGGCGAGGGTCATCTCCGGTGGGCCGTCCACGGAATCGACGACCACGTCGGCCTCGGCGTAGACGGGATAGCGTTCCTTGATCAGCCGGGCGAGTATCTCGCGCGGGTCGCCCCGCTTCAGCAGCGGCCGGTTGTTGCGCCGGGCAGTGCGGCGCAACAGCAGGTCGACGTCGGCGCGCAGCCACACCGAGGTGGCGCGATCGAGGATCAGCCTGCGCGTTTCCGGATCCATGAAGGCGCCGCCGCCGGTCGCCAGCACCATCTTCGGCTGGGTCAGCAGGCGGGCGATGACGCGACGCTCGCCGTCGCGGAAGGCGGCCTCGCCGTGGGCGGCGAAGATGTCCTCGACCGAGCAGCCGGCGGCCGCCTCGATCTCCTTGTCGGCGTCGACGAAAGGCAGGTCCAGCGCGGTGGCGAGCAGGCGGCCGATGCACGACTTGCCCGCGCCCATCAGCCCGACCAGGGCAATGGTCCGAGGGGCCGCCAGGGAGGCCCCCCCGGCCGGTGCCGACTGATCGCTTGTCTCAACCACTAAAAGCTCGCCTGCAGATCGTTGCAACGTTGAAGGACGCTAGGTAAACTGCCGTATTCACGTCAGATTCGGACCTTATCATAAAATCATCTTGACGGCGCAAGGAGACAGTATTGCCAAGCCACGCGCCGCCTTCGGGGCGGCTGAGCATGGCAGTGCTGAGCCTCCGGTTCACGCCGTTTCCGGCCGCAAGCGATCCTTTTTATGAAAAAGACAACTCTCGTCGCCCTTGTCGTCCTCGCCGGCCTCATCATCTCCGGTGGCTTCTTCCTGCTGACCTGGGATATCCCACCGCCCTCGGCACCGGTGGAGAAGGTGCTGCCCGATGAACGTTTCCCGCGCTAGCGGCCTGATCCTGCGTTCCGGCCTCCTGCTCGCCCTGCTGGCGGGCGGCGCCGCGGCGCAGGAGGGCGGCAGCGAGCCCGCGGGACCGATATCGCTGTTCCCGCCGACGGTCGCAACCCCGGTTCCGGACTCGGCAACCCCCGGGACGATCCCGGATGGCGGCGAGAGCTCTGAAACCGGCGACATCCAGATCAACCGCCTGGGCGAACTCGATCCCGACAGTCTCGGCATCCTGGATGCCGCGCGCGGCGGCTTCGGCGCCGGCGCCTGGGCCGGCAGCGACCGCGCCACGGTCGAAACGCAGCTCGCCGCGGTAACCGGTGAACTCTCCTCGCCGACCCTGCGCCGGCTGATCAGCCGCCTGCTGCTGTCCAGTGCGAAGGCGCCGCCGGCGGCCCGGCCGGCCGCTGCCCCTACCGTGGCCGAGGCGGTCGTCGCGGCGCAGGGTGCGGGCTTCCTGCGCCTGCGTGCCGAACGGCTCTACGCTCTGGGCGAATTGGTCGGGCTGAACCAACTGCTGGCGCTGGTGCCGCAGCACGTCGAAGACCCCTGGCTGGCCCAGGCGCGGGTCGATGGCCTGCTGCTGGCCGGGCGGGATGCAGAGGCCTGCGGCCAGGTGCCCGCCGGCCTCGCGCGCTACCCGCAGGAACTCTACTGGGCCAAGGCGCAGGTGTTCTGCCAGTTTGCCGCTGAGCAGACCGACCAGGCGTTGCTCGGCCTCGATCTGCTGCGCGAGCAGGCGCCGGACAGCGACCCCGCTTTCTTTGCCGCCGCCAACCTCTTCATCGGCGGTAGCGCCGGGGCGGTCGATACCGGCGGTCTCAGCCCGCTGACCCTGGCGATGCTGCGCAAGACCGGTGCCGACCTGCCGCCGGACCTCGCCGAAACTGCCGGGCCCTTGCTGCTGCACGGGATCGCCGGGCTCCCCGGCGACGACCATGCCTTGCGGACGGACGCGACCGAGCGCCTCGTCGAGATTGGCGCCCTGCCGGGCGAACGCCTCGCCGGGGCCTACGCCGCCTTCGACTTCACCGTGGATGAGCTGGGCAACGCCCTTGCCGAGGCTGAGCGGCTGGGCGGCGTCCGCGGCCGCGCGCTGCTCTACCGGGCGGCCAACCGCGAGAGCCTGAATGCGACGCGGGCGGAGACCCTGCGCGCGGCCTTTCTCTCGGCCGAGGCGGACGGCCGCTCCGGCGCCATGTCGCGCGCCGCCCTGCCCATCATGGCCGAGCTGGCCCCGACGCCGGACCTCGCCTGGTTTGCGCCGCTGGCCGCCCGCACCCTCTATCGCGCCGGCCAGTTCGAGCGCGCCGGCGCCTGGCTCTCGGTGCTGCGCATCGACGGCCAGAGCCATCCGGAGTCGCAGGAAGCCTATGCCGAGCTGCGGCCGCTGCTGCGGCTCG
>DAIQBR010000100.1:309-10381 GCA_036781105.1 Kiloniellaceae bacterium | reverse complement strand
ATGCGCACGCCGAGCCAGCCGCGCCGCACCTCGCCGTTGTCGCGCAACTGGGAGATGATGTTCTTCGCCATCGACGAGGGCGTCGCGAAGCCGATGCCGACGGAGCCGCCGGACGGCGAGAAGATCGCCGTGTTCACGCCGATGACCTCGCCGTCGAGATTGAACATCGGGCCGCCCGAGTTGCCCTTGTTGATGGCGGCGTCGGTCTGCAGGAAGTTGTCGTAGCGGCCGGCGTTGATGTCGCGCGAGCGCGCCGAGACGATACCCGCCGTCACCGTGCCGCCCAGGCCGAAGGGATTGCCGATGGCGACGACCCAGTCGCCGATGCGGGTGGCGTCGGAATCGCCCCAGCGGGTGGACGGCAGTGGTTTTGCGGCCTCGACCTTCAGCAGTGCAAGGTCGGTGTCCTTGTCGCTGCCCACGATCGTGGCGTTCAGCGAGGTGCCGTCGGCCAGCACGACCTCGACCTCATCGGCCTCGGCGATCACGTGGTGATTGGTCACGATGTAGCCACTGGGGTCGATGATGAAGCCGGAACCCAGCGAACTGCCGCGGCGCGGCTGCGGCGGCGGCTCACCGCCCTCGCCACGCCGTTCGAAGAACTCCTTGAAGAACTCCTCGAACTGCTCGGCCTGGCCGCCTTCGATGGTCTGCCGGGTCTGGATGTTGACCACGGCGGGCAGCAGGTTCTCCACCATGTCGGCGAAGGATTCAGGCGCGGAACGGGCCTGTGCCGTGGCCGCCCCCGCGATCGCCTGCAAGGCGAGGGCCAGCAGGACGGTGAGCAGCACGGCAAGGCCGAACCACCAGCGTCCTGCGGGTTGCGGCTGCGCCGCGGCCAGCACCACGGGTCCCTGCCGACGGGCGGCGGGCCGCTGCATTCCGGAATGTCGTGTCACTTTCAGTTCTCTCCCTCGCTTGGAGATCCGCTCCGGTCAGTCCCTGGAGCTCTCGGCCGTGAGGCCGTGTCCCTGCCGTCGACCATCTGCAGCCCTAGTGCTGCGCCGCTGCCCGAGGATCTCGGAACCCCGATATTGCTATCCCCAACCTCGTTACCCCCAATCTTGCTACCGGGGGCAATCTGGAACAATAGGAGACCGTTATGTAGGCCTTCTCAACAAAAAGTCTATCACCCCGAAGCTGCGATACGAAGTAGGCGAATTTGTGGCGCTACTGCGCTATCCGGGCGTTATCAAGGTGTTGCCGGCCCAGCGGGCGGCCCCGCTAGCCGCGCAGCAGCCAGACGGCGAACACGCCCAGCACCGCTGCTGCCAGCCCGCCGACCCTGAGGCTCTCCGGCGGCACCGCATCCAGCATCCGCACGATCTGGTGCAGGCGGTGCGGCAGGATCGCCAAAAAGAGGCCCTCGATCACCAGCACCAGCGCCAGCGCGGTAAGGAAATCAGTCATCCCGGCGCCCCAGGACCGGGTACCAGGGGTTCGGCAGCCAAGCGATCAGGCCCCGCGCCGGCCGGCGGCGCCTAGTTGGCGCCGCCGCTCTGCCGGGTCTGGTTGAAAAAGCTGAAGAAATCGCTGTCCGGCGACAGCACCATGTAGGTGCTCTCCGGGTCCAGCGACGCGCTGTAGGCCTGCATGGTGCGGTAGAAGTTGAAGAACTCCGGATCCTGGCCGTAGGCGTTGTTGAGCACCTCGGTCCGGGTCCCCTCGCCCTGGCCGCGCAGGATGTTCGCCTCGCGCTCCGCCTCGGCCCGGATGACCGTGGCCTCGCGGTCGGCCGCCGCGGTGATGCGCTGGGCCTGCTCGAAGCCCTGGGCGCGGAACTCGGCGGCTTCGCGTTCGCGCTCGGAGCGCATGCGGTTGTAGACCGATTCCCGGGTTTCGTCCGGCAGATCGGCGCGCCGGATGCGCACGTCGACCAGCGCGATACCGAAACGCCGGGTCTCCTGATCGACGCTATCGCGCAGGTCGCTGAGGATCTGCGTGCGCTCGTCGGAAAGCACCGAGGACAGCGTCGAGTTGCCGAGGATCTGGCGCAGCCGGCCGTTGATGATGGTGCCGAGGCGGCTGCGCGCCGTCTCCTCCGCCCTCACGGTCTGGAAGAACAGCAGCGGATCGGCGATGCGGTAGCGCGCGAAGACGTCGACGATAAGACGCTTCTGGTCCGCGAGCAGGATGTTCTCGCCCGGCGGGTCCAGGTTCAGCACGCGCTTTTCGTAGTACTGCACGTTCTGGATGATCGGCAGCTTCCAGGCCAGTCCGGGCTCGGAGATCACCCGCTTGGGCTCGCCGAACTGCATGACGATGGCCTGCTGGCGCTCGTCGACGGTGAACAGGGAGCCGTAGGCAACGAGGCCGAGAACGACGATGACAATGCCGATGATGAGGTTCGTGCTCATACGCATGGGGTCGTCCTCCTAATTCCCGATGGTACGGGTCGTGCTGCCTTCGCCGCCGCTGCTCGACGTCGATCCCGAAGTGCCGGAGCGGGTGCCGCGCAACTCGTTCAGCGGCAGGTAGGGGATCGCACCGCCGGCGCCGCTGTCGAGGATCACCTTGTCGGTGTCGCTGAGAACGTCCTGCATGGTCTCCAGGTACATGCGCTGGCGCGTCACGTCCGGGTTCTGCTGGTAGGCCCGGAAGACCGAGAGGAAGCGTTGCGCCTCACCTTCGGCCTGGTTCTCCAGCTGCTCCTTGTAGGCCTCGGCCTCCTGCACGGTACGCAGCGCCTCGCCGCGGGCACGCGGCAGGATGTCGTTGCGGTAGCGATCGGCCTCGTTGCGCGCGCGGTCACGGTCCTGCTGGGCCCGCAGCACGTCGTTGAAGGCATCGATCACCGCGCGCGGCGGCTGCACGTCCTGCAGCGCCAGCTCGGTAATCTCGATGCCCGCCTCGTACTCGTTGAGGGTCGCCTGCAGCAGAATGCGGGCTTCCGATTCCACGGTGCCGCGCGCCTCGGTAAGCGCCGGCTGGATGTCGGTGCGGCCGATGATCTCACGCATCGCGCTTTCGGCGGCGATCTTCACCGTCGCCTCGGGATCGCGGATGTTGAAGAGATACTGGCCGGCATCGGCGATCTTCCACTGCACGGTGAAATCGATGTCGATGATGTTCTGGTCGCCGGTCAGCATGAGGCTCTCTTCCTCGATGTCCCGGCGTGCGGAGCGGGCCCGATCGTTGCCGGCGGCGACGAAACCGATGTCGATCTGCTGCACCGAGGTTACGCTGGGTGTGAGGGCAGTCTCGATGGGCCAGGGCAGGTGCCAGTTGAGGCCCGGCTCGGTGGTCTGGACCCATTGGCCGAAGCGCAGCACCACGCCCTGCTCGTTGGTCTGGACCCGGTAGAGACCGGTAAACAGCCAGGCGATGACGACGAGGACGGCAATCCCCAGCCAGGCGGCCTTGCCGAGACCGCCGGGGCCGCCCGGCAGGATGGTGCGGAAGCGGTCCTGGCCCTTCCTGATGAAATCCTCGAAGTCGGGCGGCCGGGGACCACCGCCGGAGCCACCACCGCCGCGCCCCCAGGGACCGCCGCCGCCCGACCCGCCGGAGCCGCCACCGCCGCCGCCCCAAGGACCGCCGCCACCCTTATTTTCCCAAGGCATACCGATATCCCCACTGCCTGTTTGCTCTACCCTGCAGGGCCTGTCCCTACAGAGCCTGACCCTATAGGGCCTGAATTGAGGCTGAAATCCCTGTGCGCCGGTCTTATATCACGGCTGAGCTATTGTTCTAGCCGAGTCTGCCTGCTACCTCCTGCTGGGATATCGGCCCGAACGGGGAGTTTTCAAGGAATGAGTGGAATCAGCGAAGCTGCCGTTCTGGAGGCGCTGAAGGACATCAAAGACCCTGCCCGGGGCGCGGACATTGTCGCGCTGGGCATGGTTTCCGGCCTCATCGTGAAGGACGGCAACGTCGGCTTCGCCATCGAGGTCGACCCGCGCCGGGGCGCCGCCCTGGAGCCGCTGCGCAAGGCGGCGGAAAAGGCGGTGCACGCCCTGGACGGCGTCACCTCCGTCACCGCCGTGCTGACCGCCGAGCGCGCGCCCCAGTCCGGCGCCACGCAGCCGGGCGCTCCGGCCGCAGCCCAGCCGGGCGGGCCGGCCCCCTCCCCGGCCGGCGGCAAGACACCCGGCCCGGGCGGCAGCATGATCCCCGGCATCCGCTCCATCGTCGCGGTGGCCAGCGGCAAGGGCGGTGTCGGCAAGTCGACCGTGACCACCAACCTCGCCCTCGGCCTCGCCCAGCTCGGCCTCAAGGTCGGCGTCCTGGACGCCGACATCTACGGCCCCTCGCAGCCGCGCATGCTGGGCATCAGCGGACGGCCGACCTCGCCGGACGGCAAGACCCTGGACCCGATGCAGAACTACGGCCTGAAGTGCATGTCCATGGGCTTTCTGGTGGCCGAGGACACGCCGATGATCTGGCGCGGCCCCATGGTGCAGAGCGCCCTGCAGCAGATGCTGCGCGACGTCGACTGGGGCGAGCTCGACATCCTGGTCGTCGACATGCCCCCGGGCACCGGCGATGCGCAGCTCACCATGGCCCAGCAGGTGCCGCTGACCGGCGCGGTCATCGTCTCGACGCCGCAGGACATCGCCCTGCTGGATGCCCGCAAGGGCCTTAACATGTTCCGCAAGGTCGACGTGCCGGTGCTCGGCATCGTCGAGAACATGAGCGTCTTCGTCTGCCCCAACTGCGGCCACGAATCGCACATCTTCAGCCACGGCGGCGCCAAGCGCGAGGCCGAGCGCCTGGGCATGGAGTTCCTCGGCGAAATTCCGCTGGACATCGAGATCCGCGAGACCTCGGACAGCGGCCGCCCGGTGGTGGTCTCGCGCCCCGACGCGCCCAACGCGCAGGCCTTCGTCGCCATCGCCACGCGCGTCTGGGAGAAGGTCTCGGCGCAGATCGGCGCCGGCGGCCCGCGCCAGGCCCCCAAGATCGTCATGCAGTAGGCCCCTGGGCCGTCTCCTCCTCGCGAAGTCGTGACGCCGGGTGAATTGCCGCGCGACCTCTTCGCCGCCATCCTGGCGGGGTCTTTAGCCCACGTAGGAGACACCCGTGAAGCGCGCGCAACTGTCCCGCAGCGACTCCCTCGGCCGCTACGCCGTCGGCGTGATCTGCGCCGCTGTCCTGATGGCCGGTGCCCTGCTGGTCAGCGGACCGGCGCAGGCGATCGATGCTTTCTACAACAGCGACGGCATCGCCATCGAGGGCACCGACCCGGTGGCCTACTTCACCGAGGGCAAGCCGGTCGAAGGCAAGGAAGACATCACCTATGACTTCGGCGGCGTCACCTGGCGCTTCGCCACCGCCGCCAACCGCGATGCCTTCGCCGCCGACCCGCAGCGCTACGCGCCGCAATACGGCGGCTACTGCGCCTGGGCGGTGTCGCAGGGCTACACCGCCTCGACCGTCCGCGAGGCCTGGCACATCGAAGACGGCAAGCTGTACCTGAACTATTCCAAGGGCGTGCAGAGCCGCTGGGCGGAGGACATTCCCGGCCACATCTCCCAGGCCGACGCCAACTGGCCGGGCCTCAAGGGCGGCAACTGAGCCGCCTTGAAGCGAATGACCGGCGTCAGCCGCCGAACATCTTCTTCAGGTTCTCGAAGCCGGCCTCGTAGATGCCGCTGATCGCCGCCACCGCATCGCCCTCCGGCGCGCCCTTGGCCTCGAACTCGCTCGACCATTCCACGGTGCAGCCCTTGCCGTCCTTGCCCTCGCGCACCTTCAGAGTGGCGGTGTAGTTGCTGACGGGAAGCGGGCCGGAGACGATGGTGTAGGTGTAGCGGCGCTCCTTGTCGTCGATCTGCTCCAGCTTCTCCTCGATGGTGCCGCCGCCGGCGAGCGACAGCTTGCGCAGGGTCCCGCCGTCTTCCTTCTTCAACTCGCTCTTGGCGACGGCGGGATGCCAGTCGGGCAGCGCGTTGAAGTTGCCGATCACCGACCAGACGGTCTTTGCGGATACCGGCAGTTCGGTGGTTGAGCTCACCTGGGCCATGGCAGGCCTCCCTTCAGTGTTTGTTTGTTCGTTTGTCGAGCGAGTCGTTCGAGGCCGCGAGTCTAGAAGCAGGGCGGAGGCGACGGCAAGTTGCCAAGAAGGACAAGTCGGGGCCGCGAGCGGCCCGTCAACCCTCACGTTTCCTTTTTTTTAATCTTCCACTGAAAGTATCGGAAACCTATCAAAAAAAGAAAATTACAGAGCCGCTTCTCGATTTTGGGGGCTTCGGTCCATGCTCTATACCCAACCGCCGCAATCCCTGCTCCGCAGCCTGATCGACCCGGCGACGCAGTCGAGCGACATCGCGCTGGATGTCTACTGCGCGGACAACGTGCTGCTTCGCGAGTTTTTCTGGGCGCGCCTCAGGATGCTCACCCTGCTGATCCGGCGCTTCTCGAAGCGCAACGAGACATGCCTCGACTTCGGCGGCGGCAGCGGAATTTTCATGGTCAGCCTCGCCAGCGGATTCGACCGGGTCGACCTGATCGACCTGAATACCGAGCAGGCCGAACGGCTGCAGGCATCGTACGGAATTGAGAACGTCCGCATCACCCGCGCCAACATCGCCACCTTCGACTACGGCGCCGGCGCCTTCGATGCCATCGTCGCGGCCGACGTGCTGGAGCACTTCAAGGACCTGTCGCTGCCCGTCGAGCGGATCCGGCACTGGCTCTCCGCCGACGGCACGCTCTACACCTCTCTGCCCACCGAGAATTGGTGCTACCGCTTCCTGCGCGTTCTGTTCGGAAAGCAGAAACCGCACGACCACTATCACACAGCCGCCGAAGTAGAGCGCTTTCTCCGCGACAGCGGCTTCCGGAAAGTGGGCGGCCTCTATCACCCGCTATTTGTCCCGCTGTTCCCGCTGTTCCGCATCAGCGCCTGGAGAAAGCGCTAGCGCAATCGCAGGCGCCGCGTCAGCCCGGGCCGCGCTCCAGCACCACAATGGAGTAATCGGGCTGGCCCTCGCCGCCGCTGACCGGCGGGTCACGGCGCACCTCGGTCCACTGCGCGGAATCGAGGTCCGGAAAGGTGGTGTCGCCCGCGGGGCTGGCGTGCACCTCGGTGAGGTAGATCCGCCGCGCCAGAGGCAGCGTCTCCGCATAGATCTGGCCACCGCCGATGACCATCACCTCGGCCGCGCCGCTCTCCGCCGCCAGGGCCTGTGCCCGCGCTAGCGCGCCCGCGACGTCGCGAAAGACCTCGACGCCCTGGGCATGAAAGGACCTGTCGCGGGTGATCACCAGGTTGGGCCGTCCGGGCAGCGGTTTGCCGATCGACTGGTAGGTCTTGCGCCCCATCACCACCGGCTTGCCGAGGGTCTGCGCCTTGAAGAATTTCAGGTCGCCGGAGAGGTGCCAGGGCAGCCCGCCGGCGACACCGATCACGCCGTTGTCGGCGCGCGCCAGGATGAGGGCGACGGGCACGCCTGGGGATCGTTACCGGCGGCCATGGCTCAGACGGCCACCGGCGCCTTGATGTGCGGATGCGCCTCGTAGCCGACCAGCTGGAAATCCTCGAAGCGGAAGGCGAAGAGGTCCTTCACCTCGGGATTGATCTTCAGGGTCGGCAGGGCGAGCGGCGCGCGCTGCAGCTGCAGGTCGGCCTGCTGCTGGTGGTTCACGTAGAGGTGCGCATCGCCCAGGGTGTGCACGAAGTCGCCGGCCTCGAGATCGCAGACCTGCGCGACCATCAGGGTGAGCAGCGCATAGGAGGCGATGTTGAAGGGCACGCCGAGAAAGATGTCGGCGCTGCGCTGGTAGAGCTGGCAGGACAGCCGCCCCTCGGCGACGTAGAACTGGAACAGGCAGTGGCAGGGCGGCAGCGCCATCTTGTCGACCTCCGCCGGATTCCAGGCCGAGACGATGAGCCGGCGCGAATCCGGATTGGTCTTCAACTGCCGCAGCAGGTTGGCGATCTGGTCGATGTGGCGGCCGTCCGGCGCCGGCCAGGAGCGCCACTGCGCGCCGTAGACCGGCCCGAGGTCGCCGTTCTCGTCGGCCCATTCGTCCCAGATGCTGACGCCGTGCTGCTTCAGATAGGCGATGTTGGTGTCGCCCTGCAGGAACCACAGCAGTTCGTGAACGATCGACTTCAGGTGCAGCTTCTTGGTGGTCAGCATGGGAAATCCCTGACCGAGATCGAAGCGCATCTGGTAGCCGAAGAGGCTTTGGGTGCCGGTGCCGGTGCGGTCGCCCTTGTAGACGCCCTCGTCGCGCACCTTGCGCAGGAGTTCCAGGTACTGCTTCACGGCCGGGCTCTCACGTCCTCTCGTCTTTTCCAGGGAGACTTCCCGGCGACCCCGGGGGGACCCCCGAGTCGCCAGGGCGCATTCTAACGCGCCGGCCCCCGAGAGGGGGCCCGGAAAATCCACCTTTCCGGCACCTCCAGGGGCGATTTTCCAGGCCCGGGCCCGTCCAAGACGGCGCCCGCGTAGACCTTTTATCAACCCGGCAATGTGCTTATATTGGATTTACCGGTTCGCCGGTTATGGCGCTAAACGGGCCTGTGAAATAAGCGTGACGGACCCGGGGGCAGTACCCGGCGCCTCCACCAAATCCCCTCCAAGACGCAGGATTCGGGCAAATCCCCGGAACCTGGGCGGTCCGGGGGCACTCATGGGGGCGAAATAGGATCGACGTGCGTGGTAAAGATGGGTTCGGTGCCCGGCATGGTACCGCCGTTATCGGGCCAAAACGATAGTTGCGAACGACAACAATCGTGAGGTTCGCCTCGCCGCTTAATTGCGGTCAGGTAAACCACTCTTAAGTCCTGGGCTCTCACAAGTTCAGGCGGGGTTCGGGGCGCACCTGGCAACAGAAGCGCCCCACCGGGCGGCGCCGGGGGCAACCCCGGCGTCCCTGCCCCGGGTCAAGCTCCGGGTCAAGCTCCGGGTCAAAGGGCAAGGCGTGGAAAGCAGCGCCGCTGCGGGGCGGAAAACGAGCCCCGAGGGGAACAATCAGAGGCTGGTCTGGAAGACGACGTGACGGAGGAAATGGGAAGCGACGACCTGCGGTACGACCGCATGGTGGAAGATGCGTTGCGCAGTGTCGTGCGCCGCGCCCTGATCCATGTCTCCGAAAACGGTCTGCCCGGAAACCACCATTTCTACATCACCTTCCGCACCGACCACCCGGAATGCGAGATTCCGGCGGCCCTGAGCGAACGCTACCCCGGCGAGATGACCATCGTGCTGCAGCACCAGTTCTGGGGCCTGGAGATCGGCGAGCAGCAGTTCTGCGTCACCCTCAGCTTCTCGGACGTGCCGCACCGGCTGGTGGTGCCTTTCGCCGCCGTCACCGCCTTCGCGGACCCTTCCGTGCGCTTCGGCCTGCAGTTCGACGTGGAAAGCACCGAGGGCGTCACCGGCGGCCTGCCGACAGAAGGCCAGGACCTGTTCGAGGCCGGCAGCGACGACAAGACCGATCAAGACAGCGGCGCCGCCGATGAAGGCGAGATGGCCGAGGAGGCCAAGCCGAGCGGCGAGAAGGTCGTCACCCTGGACGCCTTCCGCAAGAAATGACATCAGCCGCCGGGCGGCGGCTTCTCGAAAATCGGAGAGCTGGCAGGAACGGCCTAGTGGCGCTTGCCCATGGTGGCGGGGTTCCAGCGCTGGGTCTTCTTCTGGCCCGGCGCCTTGCCGAGGCTGCTGGCGACGGAGGGACGGCGCACCAGACCGACGAACTCCTCGAAGCGCCGCTTCAGTTCGCGCCGTTCCTCCAGGGTCATTTCCGACTCGGGGATTTCGCTGAGGTCGCGGTGGCGGATATCTTCCATCGCCTGCTCCTTCGTGTTTCGGAGGCAAAGCCTGGGAGCAGAGCGCCCGCAAAGGACGCGGCCCCGGGACTTTGCCCTGCAGGCTTCCATCATCGCGACCCTTGGTTAAGGCTCTGTTATCACCCGCCCCTTTTTGTCCCAAAGATCGATGAAAAGCGCCGAAAACCCGCCTGAATTCCTCATCGACACCCCGCCGGAGGGAAAATCCCGCGCCCTCACCTTTGCTTTCGCCCACGGCGCCGGGGCCCCGATGGACACCCCCTTCATGGCCTTCTTCGCCGCCGGGCTGGCGGCGCGCGGCTGGCGCGTCGTCCGCTTCGAGTTCCCCTA
>DAIQBR010000100.1:0-272 GCA_036781105.1 Kiloniellaceae bacterium | reverse complement strand
GCGAGGCGAAGCGGCCGCCGCCGGACCGCCAGCCGGTGCTGCTGGACAGCTGGCGCCGGGTCATCGCCGAACTGGAGAGCCGCCAGGGCCCGGGGCGGCTGGTCATCGGCGGCAAGTCGATGGGCGGCCGCATGGCCAGCCTGATCGCCGACGAGGCTGGCGTGGCGGGCCTGGTCTGCCTCGGCTACCCCTTCCACCCGGCCGGCAAGCCCGAGCGGCTGCGCACCGAACACCTGGCCGAGCTGCGCACGCCCTGCCTGATCTGCCAGGGC
>DAIQBR010000099.1:9775-10458 GCA_036781105.1 Kiloniellaceae bacterium | reverse complement strand
AGTACCGCCATGGCCGCCTGCTCTTTCGTCAGCGCGAGCGGCGCCGGCAGCAGGACCTCGAGGCCGATGAAGCTGGCATCGCAGACCAGCAGGTCGCAGGGCTCCGGCACCTGCGCCGCGGTGAGGGTGCGCGCGTTGGTGCGCTCCAGCACGACGACACGCGGGTCGCTGCGCAGCTTCCAGGCGAGCTGGCCGTGCCCCACGTCGACGGCATAGACCTTCGCCGCGCCGGACTGCAGCAACACGTCGGTGAAGCCGCCCGTGGAGGCGCCGAGGTCGAGGCAGACGAGGCCCGTCGGATCGAGATCGAAGGCTGCCAGCGCGTGGGCCAGCTTGAGTCCGCCGCGGCTGACCCAGGGATGATCCTGGCCGCGCACTTCCAGGCCCTGGTCCTCGGCGATGCTCTCGCCGGGCTTGGCCAGCTTGCGTTCCCCCGCGAAGACCTTGCCGGCCATGATGAGGGCCTGAGCCTTGGCCCGGCTCTCCACCAGGCCGCGCTCGACCAGCGCCACGTCTGCCCTGGTCTTCTTCGTCTTGGTATTGCTCATTGCGCAGTCTAGCCCTGGGCCAGGCCGCCGTCCGGCAGCAGGCTTTCGCGCCGGTGGAAGCGCCAGTTCACGGCAATGGCGACGAAGGCGAGGCCGAAGGCCAGCCCGAACCACACGCCGCGGCCGCCGAAGCCG
>DAIQBR010000099.1:3819-9703 GCA_036781105.1 Kiloniellaceae bacterium | reverse complement strand
CACATGGGCACCGTGGTGTCCTTCAGGCCGCGCAGCACGTGGGCGCCGATCACCTGGCCGCCGTCGACCAGCTGAAACACCGCGGCGATCGCAAGGAAGGCGACGGCGAGTTCGATCACCGGCGCGTTCTCCGGCACCGCGGCGTCGAGGAAGAGGCCGACCAGCCAGGCGCCGCCGAACCAGAAGGTCAGCGCGGCGCCGGACATGAAGAGACTGCCAGCCAAGAGCGCCGACCAGCCGGCCCGGCGCACGCCGTCGTTGTCGCGGGCGCCGGCGGCGAGGCCGACCCGCACCACAGCGGCCTGGCCGATGCCGAGCGGCACCATGAAGGCCACGGCGCCGCACTGCAGGGCGACCGCGTGAGCGGCAAGCGCCTCTGTGCTGATGAGGCCCATGAGCAGGGCGGCAGCCGAGAACAGCCCGGCCTCCGCCACGATGGTGAGGCCGATCGGCACGCCGACGCGGAACAACTCGAAGAAGCGTGCCCAGTCCGGCCGCCAGAACCGCACCAGGATGTGGTAGCGGCGGAACTGACGATCGCGCAGCACGTAGCCCAGCTGCGTGAGGAACATCAGCGCCGAGACCACCGAGGAGGTCACGCCGGCGCCGGTCAGCTCCCAGCGCGGCAGGCCGAAGTTGCCGAACATCAGGCCGTAGTTCCCCACCGCATTCACCGCCACCGCGAGCAGGGTGATGACCAGGACCGAGCGCGGCCGCGAGTGCGAGGTGACGAAGCAGCGCAGCACCACCATCCACAGCGCGGGGACGAGGCCCCAGGCCACCGCCTGCAGGTAGTCCTCCGCGAGGCGCGCGATCGCCGGGTCCTGGCCGGTCGCCAGCAGAACATGGCGGCCGTTCCAGATGATCGCCGAGAAGACCGCGCCGAACAGCAGGGTCAGCCAGAAGCCCTGGAGCACCGTCCGGCGGACGCCGCGGAAATCACGCGCGCCCAGGGCCTGCGCGGTCATCGGCGCCACCACCGTGGCGATGCCGAGGCCGAAGAGGAAGAAGGGGATGTAGATGTTCATCCCCAGCGCCCCGGCGGCCAGCTCGTCCGGCCCCAGCCAGCCCATCATCACGATATCGGTGGTGTTGATGCCGATCATCGCCAGCTGGGTGAACACCAGGGGCGCGGCCAGCCGCAGCGTCGCGGCAATCTCGCGACGCCACAAAGCGGCTGCACTCGGGGCGGCAGCGGTCGGGGCGGCAGCGGTTGGTGCGCCGGCGGCGCTGAGCGCCGCGGCGTTGGGCAGAGTGGATCCGGACATGGTTCGCACTATGACGATTTTCCCGGCGGGGGTGAACCCTCGCCGGGCGCAGGGCGGCTATGCGCCCCGACCGACACCCGGCGCGTCAAGCGCGGGCCTTCAAGCGCGGGCGGGGGACTCCATCTCGGCCCGGCCGAGGGCCTCCAGCACGGCAGCCAGGATGCCGGCACGGTCGAGACCGGCCTCGGCGATCTGGGCCTCCGGCTTGTCATGGTCGATGAAGTAGTCCGGCAGGGTCAGCGGCCGGAACTTCAGCCCCTTGTCGAAAATGCCTTCCTTGGCAAGGAATTGCATGACCTGGGCGGCGAAGCCGCCGATGGCGCCCTCCTCCACCGTGACCAGCACCTCGTGCTCGCGCGCCAGCCGGCGCACCAGATCCAGGTCGAGGGGCTTGGCAAAGCGGGCATCGGCAACGGTGGTCGAGAGGCCGCGGGCGGCGAGGTCGTCGGCGGCCGCCAGCGAATCGGCCAGCCGCGTGCCGAGCGACAGGATCGCCACCTTGCTGCCCTCGCGGACGATGCGGCCCTTGCCGATCTCCAGCGGCGTGCCGCGTGCCGGCATCTCGATGCCCAGCGCCTCGCCGCGCGGGTAGCGGATCGCCGAGGGCCGGTCGTCGATCTGACAGGCCGTGGCGACCATGTGCATCAGTTCAACTTCGTCGCTCGGCGCCATGATCACAAAGTTCGGCAGGCAACCGAGGTAGGTCAGATCGTAGCTGCCCTGGTGGGTGACGCCGTCGGCGCCGACCATGCCGGCGCGGTCGATGGCGAAGCGCACCGGCAGGCTCTGGATCGCAACGTCGTGCACAACCTGGTCGTAGCCGCGCTGCAGGAAGGTGGAGTAGATCGCCGCGAAGGGCTTGAAACCCTCGCAGGCCATGCCGGCGCAGAAAGTCACCGCATGCTGCTCGGCGATGCCGACGTCGAACATGCGCTCGGGAAAGCGCTCAGCGAACTTGTTGAGCCCGGTTCCCGAGGGCATCGCCGCGGTGACCGCGACGATGGTGTCGTCGTGCTCGGCCTCCGCGATGAGGCCGGCGGCGAAGACATTCTGATAGCTCGGCGCCTTGGGCGTGCCCTTGGCCTGCTTGCCGGTGACCACGTCGAACTTGGCGACTCCATGGTACTTGTCGGCGGCGGCCTCGGCCGGCTCGTAACCCTTGCCCTTCTGCGTCACGCAGTGGATCAGCACCGGGCCCTCGTAGTGCGAGTCGCGGACGTTCTTCAGCACCGGCAGCAGGTGATCGAGGTTGTGACCGTCGATCGGGCCGACGTAGAAGAAGCCGAGTTCCTCGAACAGCGTGCCACCCGTGAGCAGGCCGCGGGCATATTCCTCGGCGCGCTTGGCGGCCATTTCGATCGGCCGCGGGAAGCGCTTGGCGAGTTCGCGTCCGAGCGAGCGGACCGAGAGAAACGGTTTGGAGGAAATGAGCTGCGAAAGGTAAGCGCTCATGGCGCCGACCGGCGGTGCGATCGACATGTCGTTGTCGTTGAGAATGACGATGAGCCGCGAGTTCATCGCGCCTGCATTGTTCATGGCCTCGTAGGCCATGCCCGCGCTCATCGCGCCGTCGCCGATCACGGCAATGACGGCGTTGTCCTCACCACGGAAATCGCGTGCGACGGAAAAGCCGAGGCCGGCCGAGATCGAGGTCGAGCTGTGCGCCGCGCCGAACGGGTCGTATTCGCTTTCCGCGCGGCTGGTGAAGCCGGAGAGGCCGCCGGCTTGGCGCAGCGTCTTGATGCGGTCGCGCCGCCCGGTCAGGATTTTGTGCGGGTAGCACTGGTGCGAGACGTCCCAGATCAGCTTGTCCTTGGGCGTCTCGAAGACGTAATGCAGCGCCGCGGTCAGTTCGACCACGCCGAGCCCGGCGCCGAGATGGCCGCCGGTGACGGAAACCGCCTCGATCATCTCCGCGCGCAGTTCGTCCGCGAGATCGCGCAACTGGCTCTCTTCCAGCTTGCGCAGGTCCGAGGGGTTGCTGATCTGGTCCAGAAGGGGGGTTGGATGCCTGTTATGACCGATCTGTGCCACGCCTAGTATCGCTCCTGATGCCTTTGCAGCATCTCATTGTCGTTCAAAAAATAGCTTTTTTACAACCCGGCCGCCCCGCAGCTGCCCAACCCCCTCGGGCCAGCGTCAAGACCGGCGTGCGACGACGAATGCCGCCGTCTGCCTAAGAAGGTCCGCCTTTTCACCGAAAAGATCAAGTCGTGCACAGGCAGACTGCACCAGGGCGTCCGCCTTCTCCCGCGCCGCGGCGATGCCTAGCTCGCCGACAAATGTGGCCTTTCCGAGACTTGCATCCTGGCCCGTGGGCTTGCCAAGGGCCTCCGGCGTGCTCTCGGCGTCGAGAATGTCGTCGGCGATCTGGAAGGCGAGGCCGAGGTCCTCGGCATAGGCCACCAGAGCCGCCTGCTCGGCTTCGCCGGCCTCGGCGAGGATCGCCCCCGCCTGGCAGGAAAAGCGGATCAGCGCGCCGGTCTTGAGGCGCTGCAGGTGGGAAATCCCGTCGAGATCCAGCCCGCTGCGCTCCGGCGAGATGTCGATCATCTGCCCGCCGACCATGCCGGCGGCGCCGGCGGCCGCCGCGAGGGCGGCGACCAGGGAACTGCGCACCTCCGCCTTGTCGTGGGTGCGCGGATCGGCAAGCACGGCGAAGGATTCGGTCAAGAGGCCGTCGCCGGCAAGGATCGCCGTGGCCTCGTCGAAGGCGAGATGCGCCGTGGGATGGCCGTGGCGCAGGTCGCTGTCATCCATGGCCGGCAGGTCGTCGTGTATAAGGCTGTAGGCATGCACCATTTCGATGGCGGCGCCGACGCGCCGGGCACGGCCCGGGTCGACCCCGAAAAGTCGCGCCGACTGGCAGACCAGGAAGGGTCGCAGGCGCTTGCCGCCGCCCAAGACGCTGTAGCGCATCGCCTCGATGACCCGCCCGCGCGGTCCCTCGACGGGCGGCAGCAGGCTGTCGAGTTCCTGGGTGACGGCCGCCGCCTGGGCGGTGAGTTCCACCATCAGCGCCTCCGCGCCGGATGAGCGGAGGCCCGCCTGCTGCTTGAGGCTGCTAGTCGACATCGAGCGGCTCGCTGCTGACGCTGCCGTCGGCCGCCAGGCTGATCTTCTCGATCTTGGCCTGCGCCTCGCGCAGCTTGGCGTCGCAATGGCGCTTCAGCGCCGCGCCGCGGTCGTAGTCGCCGATGGCGCTGTCCAGGGTGCCTTGACCCTGCTCCAGCTTGCCAACGATGGCTTTCAACTCGTCGAGCGCCTCTTCGAAGGACATCTTGCGGATGTCCGCGGGAATTCCGTTGTCTGCCATACCCTGTCGTCTAGTCGCTTGTTTTGCCCTGCGGGCCCGCACTGCTTTTGCCCTGCGGGCCCGCACTGCGAGGTGCGGCGCCCCAGTGTGCCAGATTTGTGCCCGATTCGTTGCAGAATCGCGGCGGCACCGCCCCTGAAGATGCCCGAAGCAGGCCGGGAAAAACAGGCTTTCCTCGGCCCCTGCTCCTTCTTTGCCGGCCGGGTGAGCGCGAATCCGGCCTCAGCCCTGCATCAGCGTGCGGACATGGGCCGCCACGCTGCGGCCCAGGGCGGCCGGGTTGTAGCCACCCTCCAGCACCGACACAAGGCGCCCGCCGCAGGCGCTGCGCGCCAGGGCCAGCAACTGTTCCGTCGCCCAGGCAAAGTCTTCCTCGGTGAAGTTGAGCCCGGCCAGCGGGTCCTCGGCGTGGGCGTCGAAGCCGGCGGAGACGAAGAGAAACTCCGGCTGGAAGGCCGTCAGGGCGGGAACGATGTTGTGGCGCATGGCCTCGCGGAATTCCTCGGAGCCGGCCGCCGGCGGCAGCGGCGCGTTCACGATGTTGGCGTTCACCCCGCGTTCGCGCACCGAGCCGGTTCCCGGGTAGAGCGGCATCTGGTGGGTCGAACCGTAGAACAGGTCCGGATCGTCCCAGAAGGCGGCCTGGGTGCCGTTGCCGTGGTGGACGTCGAAGTCGACCACGGCGATGCGGTGCAGGCCGTGCGCCGCGCGGGCGTGCAGCGCGCCGACCGCCACGTTGTTGAACAGGCAGAACCCCATCGAGCGGTCCGGTTCGGCGTGGTGACCCGGCGGGCGCACCGCGCAGAAGGCGTTGTCCGCCTCGCCGGCCATCACGGCGTCGACCGCCGCCACCACGGCGCCGGCGGCGCGCAGCGCCGCCTCGCCCGAGCCCGGGGTCATGTAGGTATCCGGATCGATGCCGTACTCGCCGGAAACCGGCACGTGGTCGAGCAGGTCGCGCACGAAGCCGCCCGGATGTACACGCGCGACCTGGCTTTCCTCCGCCTTCGGGGCCTCGCGGCGCAGCAGCGGCGCGAACTCCTCGGCCGCCAGCGCCTCGCGAATGGCCTTCAGGCGCACGGGGCTTTCGGGGTGTCCGATATCGGGGATGTGGTTTTCGCAGGCAAGGTGACTGAACAACAAAGTGGTCATATAGCAGCTCTGGCAGGGCTCTCTTCCGGGGTTCCAGGATCGTCTCTCGTTCCCACTATAATGTTTCGGCCGCGTCAGTCTAACCACGCAATTGGCCTGAACGCTGCTCCGCCGGCGCACCGGGACGCCACCGGCCGGGGGCATTGAC
>DAIQBR010000099.1:258-3727 GCA_036781105.1 Kiloniellaceae bacterium | reverse complement strand
CAGGAAGAACCGCCGTGACGCTTGCCTTAAATGCCCCCGTCAATATCGCGGCGCGCGGGCGCATGCCTGGCCGGCAGCCGCTGCACCGGGCCCTGCGGTGCGGCACACTCGCCGCCCTCGTCCTGGCCGCTTCGGCCGCGGCCGCCTGGGGCCAGCAGAACGAGGCGTCGGTGCGTGTCGACGCGGTCCGCAGCGAGCCGCTGACCCAGACCGTGCCGGTCATCGGCCGGCTTGTAGCCCAGCAGGCCGGCTCGGTGGCCGCGCGCATCAGCGGGCCCATCCTGGAGTTCCGTGTCCAGGTCGGCGACCGGGTGAACGCGGGCGACATCATCGCGGTGCTGGACAGCAGCACCATGAAGGCCGAGCGAGACCTCGCCGCCGCCGGGCTCGCCCTGGCGCGGGCCGAGCTCGACACCCGCAAAGCCGAGATCGCCCTCGCGCAGCAGGAACTGCAGCGCATCGAGGGCCTGAAAAAGTCCGCCGCCTTCAGCCAGGCACGCTTCGACGACGTGCGCCAGCAGGTTGTCATCGCCGAAGCCGGCGCGCGCGAAGCCGAAGCCTCCGTCACCTCGGCACGGGCGCGCCTTCGCCTGGCGGAGATCAACCTCGCCAACACCGAGGTGAAGGCGCCCTACGAGGGCGTCATCTCGCGGCGCCTGACCGAGGCCGGCGCCTACGCCCGCGAGGGCGATCCGCTGGTCAACATGATTGCCGATCAAGCCCTGGAGGTGGAGGCCGATGTGCCCTCGAACCGCCTGATGGGTTTGACTGCCGACACGGAACTGACCGGCCGGCTGGACAACGGCACGTTTCGGGCCAGGGTGCGGGCGATCATCCCGGACGAAAACCCGCTGACGCGCACCCGCGCCGTCCGCTTCGTGCCGGAACTGGGCCGCGACAGCGCCGCCGGCCACGGCCTGCTGGCCAACGAGCAGTCGGTCACCATGCAGGTTCCTGTCGGCGCCCGCCGCCAGATCGTCACGGTGCACAAGGATGCCATCATCCAGCGCCCCGACGGCGTCATCGTCTATATGGTCGCCGACGGCAAGGCACAGCCGCGCCCGGTAATTCTGGGTGAAGCCGTAGGCCCGCGTTTCGAGGTCCTGGACGGCCTGAGCGAGGGCGAACTGGTCGTCGTGCGCGGCAACGAGCGACTGCGTCCGGGCATGGCGGTACGTGTGGAAGACGCTTCCTAGCGCTTTTCTCAGCCCGCCTTGCGGATGCGGAAGAGGAAAACGCCGGCCTCCTCCTGCCAATCCACGAGCTCGTCTCCTGTCGTCTCGCAGAACGACTTGAAATCGGCCACCGCCCCGGGGTCGGTCGCCTTCACTTCCAGCAGGCCCCCGGCGGCCACGCCCTTCATGGCCTTGCGGGCCCGCAGGACCGGAAGCGGGCATTTCAGACCTGTCGCATCGAGAAAAGTGGTGGTCACCGTCAACCTATCTCACTGATCGAGATTTCTTTTCATATCAACGATTAAGCCGTCCCAAGAAAAAAATCCAGGCCCCCTTGACCATCGCATGCGGCGAACAAGGTCCTATGCCATGCCTTATGCGCCCCTCTTGCTCGCCGCAGGCCGTGCCAGCCGTCTCCTCAAAGCCATGGGCAACGAGCGGCGCCTGGCGATCCTCTGTCACCTCAGCGAGCGGGAACACTCGGTCACGGAACTCTGCCAGCTCGTCGGGCTCAGCCAGTCGGCCCTGTCGCAGCATCTGGCAAAGCTGCGGCGCGACAACCTGGTGAAGACCCGGCGCTCCGCCCAGACGGTGTTCTACTCCGTGGCCAGCCCCGACGTGGCGCCCTTGCTGCTGTCGCTGAGCTACCTCTTCGGGCCCGGGGCCGGCAGGGGGGCGGCCAGCCGGCCCTGCGGACCCGAGCCCGCCGGCCAGCACCCGGCGGACTGGCGCAAATAGCCCCTCCGGGGCCGCAGCCGACGGTACCACCGAAAATCTTCCTGCCCCGGCTCCCTCCACCGCGAGAAGCCGCCGCCGCGCCGCCCCGCCCATAAGCGTCACGACGAGCCTTGGCCTGATCATTTCGCGCGCTTGATCGCCGGATCGGGTTTGCGCTAAGCCTGGGCCCCCGGTTCAACCTTATCGCTACTAGCACCCTCACCCATCGCCGCTGGGTCGAACAACAATAACCAAAGAGATCCAGAGTGACCGACAAGCATCCAGCGCCCCCCGCCGCGGCGGACCCTATCGACCTTGCCATCGGATCCAGGTTGCGGCTGCGCCGCCTGGCGATGGGCTTCAGCCAGGAGACCCTGGCCCGCGCCCTCGGCATCACTTTCCAGCAGATCCAGAAGTACGAGAGCGGCACCAACCGCATTTTTGCCAGCCGGCTGTTCCATCTGGCGCGCGTCCTGCGTGTGCCGGTGTCCTATTTCTTCCAGGGGCTTTCGCCGGAAGGCGAGGAATCGCCGGGAGCCGCGACAGCGGCCCGTCCCGAAGAGGAGGGCGTCCAGGACCTGCTCGGCCGCAGCGACAGCCTGAAGCTCATCCAGGCCTTCAACCGGATTTCCGACCCCGTCGTGCGGCGCCAGATCTACGCGCTGGTGAAGTCCGTCGGCGAGCGCGTCCCCCTGGCCGACCGCTTCCACTGATGGTTTTGCCCGCCGAGGCCTTCGCAATCGCCGCTGGACGGCGGCCGGCGCAGGCCGCTTAATGGCCCCGCTGCGGCGCGGCCGGCAGCGACTTCGGCAGACCCGCGCCGCTCTACTGGGGAAGAGAACCATGGTTCGCCACGGCGGCCGCCTGCGGCCCGGCACCCTCCTGGCAAGCCTTCTGCTGGCAAGCTCCGGCGGTACGGCGGGGGCCCAAAGCGCGGCCTACTTTTCCCCCACCTATGCAGCCTCGGAGGGCTCGCCCTACAGCGAGGTCTATGCCCGCACCTTCGGCGCCGGCGGCCCGCCGCTCGAAACCAGCGCGCCGCCAGCCAGTCCTCCCGGGGCCAGTTCCCCCCGCCTCGCGGCGCCGCCGCCGGGGGCCCGGGTTCCGGTCGTGGTCTACGTCATCGAGGACGGCCGTCTGCTCACCTACAGCGCCGAGGACTACGCCAACGGCGGCGAGGCCTCGTCGCGCAGCGCCCTGCCGTCTGCCGGGGGCGGCAGCCTGACCCCCCAGGTGCGCGTCCCGACCGTCGCCGACCGGCTGTACGACACGCCGGCGCTGGAGACCGCGGCCGGGCCCGGCGGGCAAGGCAAGCCGATCCCCCTGCTGCCCGAGAGGAAGCCGGCGAACTAGCCCGCTTGGCCTCACCGCAGCCCGGTGTTAGGAAGCCGGCGCCAAAAAACTCAGCCCGGTCCCCCGCATGAGAACCGACGACTTCGACTTCGACCTGCCGCGCGAGCTGATCGCGCAGCGTCCCGTCGAGCCGCGCGACCTGGCCCGGCTGCTGCACGTCGGCGCGGCCGGGCTGGCCGACCACATCGTGCGCGACCTGCCCGACCTGCTGCACCACCTGGTGC
>DAIQBR010000099.1:0-248 GCA_036781105.1 Kiloniellaceae bacterium | reverse complement strand
GACCTGCTGGTCACCAACGACACCAAGGTGATCCCCGCGCGCCTCGCCGGGCGCCGCGGCGGCGCCGGCGTCGAAGTGACGCTGCACCAGGCGCTGGACGGCCGCACGTGGAAAGCCTTCGCGCGGCCGGCGCGCAAGCTCGCCCCCGGCGACCGCATCGACTTCGCGCCGGATTTCTCCGCCCAGGTGACCGAGAAGGGGGAAGCCGGCGAGGTCACCCTCGCCTTCGACCGCGGCGAGGGCGCGCT
>DAIQBR010000098.1:0-10553 GCA_036781105.1 Kiloniellaceae bacterium | reverse complement strand
AACGCCGCGACGGTGATCACCGGCGCGGGCGCCGACCATTCGAACGAAGACGGCGGCGAGTGGACCGTCAATGCCGACGTGACCATCAACGGCGCCACCGGCTTCCGCAACAGCGGCCTGATGACACTGGCGACGAGCACCACCGTGCTGCTGGCGCTGGGCGACTTCGAGAACGACCCCACCGGCGTGATCAACGGCAACGGCACGATCACCGTTTCCAGCGGCACCTTCACCAACAACGGCACCATCAACCCCGGCGCCAGCCCCGGCACCCTGACCATCGATGGCGACTACGAGCAGGGCGCCGACGGCGTGCTGAACATCGAGCTGGACGGCAATGCCGGCGACGTCCTGATGGTGACCGGCACCGCGGCCTTCAACGGCACCGTGACGGTCACCCTGCTGGACCAGTTCGTGCCGGACGCCGGCGACGTGCTGAACTTCATCCAGGCCGGCGCCATCGTCGACAACGGCGTCTCGATCACCGGCAATACCTACGCCGGCGGCATCCTGGGCGTGCAGCTTGCCGGCGGCACCGTCAGCCTGGTGGCGATCACCGGCAGCGGCGACATCCAGGTCGGGCCCTACGAGATCATCGTCGGCGAAACGGCCTTCGGCGCGCTGTCGATCGACGCCGGGCAGGACATTTCCTCCCAGCTGTTGCTGGTCGGCGATGGCGGCAACGGCGACGGCGAACTCACCGTCAGCAATCTCTCCACGCTGACCATCGAGGGCGCGAGCGTCATCGGCAATTCCGGCACCGGCAACGCCACCATCGCCGGCGGCGCCGAGGCGTTCTTCGTCAACCCCGGTGGTCCGAGCCTGGTGATCGGCAATGAGGACGGTAGTGTCGGCAACCTGACCATCAGCTACAGCGGCGTCGGCAACCAGAGCCAGGCCCACGCCCAGGGCGACGGCAACACTGTCGTCGTCGGCAACGCCGGCGTCGGCAGCCTGACCCTGGACAACGGCTTCTTCACCGTCGACGGCAACAACGCCAGCCTACTGGTCGGCCGCCAGGCCGGCTCCGAGGGCAGCTTCTCCCTCATCAACGTCGGCGGCGCTGCCTTGTACATGGACGGCGACAACTCCTACATGGCCGTCGGCGTGGAAGGCGAGGGCAGCCTGGAAATCAACGCCAGTGGCGCCGCACTTTATCTCGCCGGCAGCAACAACGTCCTCGCGCTGGGCGCCGAAAGCGGCGGCGTCGGCACCCTGGGGATCGACGGCGGCACCCTGGGCGTCAACGGTTCGGTGCGCATCGGCGACTGGGGCACCGGCAACGCCACGGTGAGCGGCGGCGGCTCGCTGACGGCGGAAAGCGACAGCTTCGACAACATCCGCGTCGGTAATCATGAAGGCAGCAACGGCAGCCTGACGGTTACCGGCAGCGGCACCACGGTCACCACCGGCGGCACCGACAACACCATCCAGGTCGGTTGGGCCGGCACCGGCACGCTGAACCTGCAGGACGGCGCGCAGCTCAGCACCCTGCAACTGGAAGCCGGACGGCACGGAGACGGCACCATCAACATCGACGGCGCCGGCAGCTTTGCCGTGGTCTCGACCCAGAACGGCCTGTTCTCCGGCGACGACGCACCCTTTGCCGGTTTCGTGCGCGCCGGCCGGACGCGCGGCAGCGACGGTGAGATCAACCTCACCAACGGCGGCCACATGCAGATCAGCGCCGGTACGAGCAACAACACCGATACCTACGAGCCGGGCCTGCAGATCGCGCGCAATCCCGGCAGCGTCGGGGCGGTGAACATCGACGGTGCCGGTTCGCGCAGCCAGATGATCCAGAGCCAGCCGGCCAACGGAGAATTTGGCATTGGCGGCCCCAGCGTGCAGGTCGGACGCGGTGGTTACGGCAGCCTGACAATCACCAACGGCGGCCACCTGGACATGGACAGCGGGGGCGGCTTCCTGGGGGTCGGCCAGCACTATGGCGGCCTGGGCGAGCTGACCATCGCGGGCAGCGGCAGCGCCATCGTGATGCAGGGCGAGGATTTCGGCTCCACGGCGGTCATCGGCGGCGAAGAGTTCAGCCGGGCCATAGTGAACATCGACAGCGGCGGCGTGCTGCAGTTGGTGAACGGCGACACGCAGCTGCAGATCGGCAACCAGGGCGTCGCGACGGTCAACGTCAACGGCGGCACCATCGCCAACCAGGGCACCAACGCCTTCACCGGCATCGGCGGCTCCGGGTCCTACCGCGTCGAGGTGGTGGTCGACAACTCCGGCCAGATCCAGACCACCGGCGACATGCACATCGGCGGCGGCGCCGGTGGCGGCCGGGCCTCGCTGACGCTGCAGGGCGGCGGCTTCGTGAACGCCGACACCATTACCCTCTGGGAGGGTGGCACCCTGGCCGGTGTAGGCAATGTGAACGCGGACGTCGTCGTCAACGACGGTAGCGTCAGTCCGGGCACTTCGCCGGGCATTCTCTCTGTCAACGGCGATTTCACGCTGAATGGGGGTCTGTTGGGTCTTGAGGTGCAAGGCGCGGGCGTCGGCACCGGCTACGACAGACTCGCGGTCTCCGGCGATGCGTCGCTGAACGGCGGGGTGGTCGAGGTCGATTTCACGGGAGCTGATCCCTTTGGGGCCGGACTGAACGCCCTCGATCCCGTCGGCCTGCTGACCGCCTCCGGCACGATCACCTATAGCGGCCAGACCTCCTATCGCCTAATCGGCATCGACAACTGGCAGACGACGGACTTCGATATTATCGAGGGTGCCACGGCGCTGTCGATGGACATCACGGTGATGTACGGCGGCGACGGCATGATCCTGGTGGGTGGCGACCGCAACGACGTCGACCGCGGCGGCACGTCGAGCGACTATCTCTCCGGCGGCGGCGGCGACGATACCCTGGGCGGTGCCGGCGGCGACGACACCCTGGTCGGCGGCGGCGGCAGCAATACCTTCGTGGCACTGAATGCGGCCTTCACCGGAAGCAATTTCGGCGACGACATCCTCGTCACCGATTTCAACGTCGGCCAGGACCAGATCGAGATCATCGGCAGCGCCGGCTTCTCCTCCCTTTTCTTCGACTCGGAAGGATCGGAGCAGTACGTCACCTTCGGCAACACGACGATGACCTTCCTGAACGTCGGTCAGAGCGTCGAGAACGCGGGGCTGTTCGTCTTCCGCGTCCTGGCCGAGGGTGGTTTCGAGTCCGACGAGAACGGCTGGTCGATCGGCTATGGCGAGGATGACGGCAACGTCACCATCAGCGGCGGCGCGGCGTACGACAGCGGCGTGGTGCGCATCGGGTCGGACGCCTTCAGCGACGGCACGGTGACGGTTACGGATGCGGACTCGCTATGGCGCATCACCCTGCCGGACTATGAGGACAGGGTCATCATCGGCAACGACGGCAGCGGCAGTGGCGGTGAATCCGGACATGCCGGTACCCTCAACGTCACCAACAACGCCACGGTGCGCATCGCCGCCGACGAGGGCAACGCCGAGGTCTTCTCCGCCGGCATGCTGATCGGGCGCGGCGGCCACGGCATCGTCTCGGTCTCCGGCGGCGGCCTGCTGGAGATCGTCGATCCCGGCCTGAAGGGCGACGTCTACATGAACCTGGGCGGTTCCATGGGTCAGAGCAACGGCTTCGGTGAGGTGACCGTCACCGGAACGGACTCGCGGATCTCCATGCAGAGCCTGACCGCCGGCGTCACCCTGGGCCGCAACGGCTTTCAAGGCGAGGGCCACCTCTCGGTCCTGGACGGCGGCCGCTTCGAGATGCACGGCATCGACGGCGCCGGCATGAACATCGGCCGAAGCGACGCCGACGGGACGCTGCTGGTCGACGGGGCGGGCTCCGTGCTGCACATCCATTCGGCGCTGGATCCCTACCTGCAGATCGGCCGCGAAGCGGTCTCGCAAGGCAGCGCGACGGTGTCCAATGGCGGCCTGATCGAGATGATCGGCAGCAATGCTTTCCTTTCCGTCGGCCGTGCCGGCGACGGCGAATCGCCGCTCTCCACCCTGGAGATCAACAGCGGCGGCACGGTCACGCTGGACGGCGAGGCCGACGACGCCAACGTTTCCATCGGTCACGAGGTGAACGGCTTCGGCAGGGTGACGGTGACCGGCGCCGGCTCCAACCTGTCGACGACCGGTACGGAGACCCGGGTGACGGTCGGCAACGAGGGCGATGGCGAACTGCGGATTCTCGACGGCGGCCTGGTGGAAACGCTCTACGTGCAGGTCGGCCGCGCGGTGGGCAGCGAAGGCAGTGTGCTGCTGGACGGCGCCGGCAGCGAGCTGCGCCTCAGCGGTCAGTTCCGCGAGGGCGACGGCGCCTTCCTGCAGGTCGGCCGCGAGGGTACGGGCACTATGACGGTCAGCGGCGGCGCCGCGGTCTCCATCGACGGTGCCGGCGGCGACTATCCCGGCTTCAGCGTCGGCGCGCGTGCCGGCAGCACCGGTATGCTGCTGGTTGCCGGCGCGGGCAGCGAGATCGTCATCACCAACGGCGGCGGTGCGCCGGGCGGCGGGGCCGGCTACATCGCCATCGGCAGCAGCGGCACCGGCGAAGTCACGGTCACCGAGGGCGCGCAGGTGGTGAATGCCGCGGGCGGCTACACCTTCGTCGGCCTGAACCCCGGCAGCAGCGGCGTCCTGACCCTCTCCGCCGACGCGGTGACGGGCGCGACCTTCGATGCCGGCGAGATCATGCTGATCGGCGCGGGCTATGACTTCGATACCGGCGAGATGCTGTTCGACCAGGGCGGCGACGGCCTGGTGGAGGTCCTGGACGGCGCCATCCTGCGCGCCGGCGTGGCCCAGGGCGACGGCATCACCGACATCTACGTCGGCGCCGGCGGCATCCTGAACGTCGCCAGCGGCGGCACGCTGGATGCCGACTTCGAGCTGCACGGCGGTGAGTTCGGCGTCGGCGCCTCGCCGGGCACCGGCCATTTCGGTGGCGATCTCGTCGTGAGCAGCGGCTCGCTGGAGATCGAGCTGGGCGGCCTGGCGGCCGGCGACTTCGACCTCTACGAAGTGGCGGGCGCCGCGAGCCTGAACGGCGGGCTGCTGTCCTTCGTCGTGCTGGAAGGCTACGACCCGCTGGCCGGTGACGAGGTCACCTTCATGACGGCCGGCGGCGGCCTGACGGCCGATCCGTCGATGCTGTCCTTCGCCTTCCGGGGCGTCGGCGAGGGCTTCGACTTCGAGGTCGACTTCGACGGCGAGACTGCCAGCGTCCTCGTGTTGAACGACGCCGGCGCGGGCGACAGCGTGGTGTTCCGCGGCGGCGCCTGCGACGACGTTTTCGCCGGCGGCGACTTCAACGACCGTCTGGACGGCGGCGCGGGCAGCGACACACTGACCGGCGGCGAGGGCGCGGACCTCTTCGTCCTGCGCGCGGGCGATGCCGGCGCGGCGCTGGACACCGCCGATCTGATCACCGACTTCGAGGTCGGCCTCGACAGCCTGGGCCTGGCCGACGGCCTGACCGCCGCCGACCTCACGCTGACCAGTACCCAGGGCGGCGACGCGGTGGTGGCGCTGCAGTCCGGCGGCTATCTGGCCGTGCTGCAGGGCGTTGCCGTCGCCGAGGTCAGCCTGGAGCAGCTCACCGCGGTGGCGTAGGGGGTGGGGTGTGTGACGGTGGTGGGACGCCTCGTCCTTCGAGACGCCTGCTTCGCAGGCTCCTCAGGATGAGGCTTGAGTATTGGGCTCAGGGTAGGGGCTGAGTTGAGGGGAACCTTTCGAGACGCCTGCTTCGCAGGCTCCTCAGGATGAGGCTTGAGTATTGGGCTCAGGGTAGGGGCTGAGTTGGGGCGCATCCTTCGAAACGCGTCCCTTCGGGTCGCTCCTCAGGATGAGGCTTGAGTATAGGATGACGAGATTGGAGTTTGAGGCATACACAAGGTCCTCATCCTGAGGAGGCGCCCAGGTTCTTCTGGGCGCCGTCTCGAAGGACGAGGACCGTGGCGCAGGGAGAATTGCACTCTGGCCGCCTTCGTCTACATGCTGCGCTGCGCTGACGGCCGCTATTACGTCGGCTCGACGCGCAAGTCGCTGGAAGCGCGAGTTGCGGAGCACAACTCCGGTGTCCTCAAGGGCTTCACCTCAAAGCGTCTGCCGGTCGTTCTGGTGTGGTCCCAGCATTTTGCCGACATCACTGCTGCGATCTCTGCAGAACGCCAAATAAAAGGCTGGAGCAGGGCAAAGAAAGAAGCGCTGATCGCCGGGGATTATGCCGCGATCCAGCGGTTGGCATCGCGCGCAGGCAGAAAGACGCCTCGTCCCTAAGTTTTTTTGCCATGCGCGACGCCGATTCGGCGTCGCGAAGGCAGGCGAGACGCGTCCCTTCGGGTCGCTCCTCAGGATGAGGCTTGAGTCTTAGGCTTAGGCTTGAGTTTCTAGGGATCCATGCCGTTCCGTCCGGGCGGCATCTGCTCTAGTCTTGGGGCGAGGCGGCGGCGGCGAGTCGCCGGAGAGGTCGACAGGGGGAAAGCCAGAGTGAGCGGTGAAGCCAAGCCGGCAGGGGCGGGCGCCAAGCGGCGCGGCCGGCTGCGCCGCCTGCTGCGGGCGATAGGCGTGAGCCGTGCGCTCGGTCTCGCCCTGCTGACCGGCCTGCTGGCGTTGCGCGTGTGGGATCCGGCGGCGCTGGAGATCCTGCGCCTGAAGATCTTCGATCTCTACCAGGTCGCCCAGCCGCGCGAACCACTGCAGCAGCCGGTGGTCATCGTCGACATCGACGAAGAGAGCCTGGCCGAGATCGGCCAGTGGCCCTGGCCGCGCAGCGAGGTCGCCCGGCTGGTCGACCAGTTGCGCGCGAGCGGCGTGGTCGCCACCGCCTTCGACGTGGTCTTCGCCGAGCCGGACCGCACCTCGCCGGGACGCTACGCCAACTCCCTGCGGCACCTGCCGGCCGACCTGCTGGATGCCCTGCGCAGCCTGCCGAGCAACGACGATGTCATGGCCCTGGCGCTGCGCCAGACGCCGGTGGTGCTGGGCCAGTCGGGCTATCACCGCGCCCTGGGCGACGGCGCCAGGGACGGGCCCTCGCAGCTGCCCCTGGCGATGATCGGCGGCGATCCCAAGCCCTACCTCTTCCGCTTCCCCGGGCTGGTGCGCAACATCGCGCTGCTGGAGAACTCGGCGTCCGGCACGGCGATCTTCAACCTGGTGCCGGGCAGCGACGGCGTGGTGCGCCGCGTGCCGGCCTTCGTGGTCGCCGAGGACCAGGTGCTGCCGAGCCTCTCGGTGGAGCTGCTGCGTATCGCCACCGGCGGCAACGCCCTGGCGATCAAGACCGACGCGGCCGGCATCAGTTCCTTCGTGGTGGCCGGCGTCGAAGTGCCGACCGACCGCAACGGGCGCATGTGGGTGCACTATGCCGCGCCGCGCCCCGGCCTCTACGTTTCGGCCAGGGACCTGCTGAGCGGCGCCGTGGCGCCCGAGCGCCTGGCCGGCAAGCTGGCGCTGGTCGGCACCTCCGCGGCGGGACTGTTCGACATCAAGGCGACGCCGCTGCAGGAGCGCGTGCCCGGCGTCGAGGTGCATGCCCAGGTGCTGGAGATGATTCTCTCCGGCCAATTGTTGCTGCGGCCCAACTACGCCCTGGGCGCCGAGCTCTGCATGCTGGCCGCGGTCGGCCTGCTGCTGATCGCGCTGGTGCCGCTGATCGGCGCGGCCTTCACCCTGCTGCTGGGCTCGCTGGTGGCGGCGGTGCTGGCGGCGGGCTCCTGGTACCTCTTCACCGCCGAGGGCCTGCTGATCGACGTCGCCTATCCGCTGGTCGGCGCCACGGCGGTCTTCGTGCTGCTGGTCTTCACCAACTACCTGCGCGAGGAGAACCGGCGCCAGCAGGTGCGCGGCGCCTTCAGCCAGTACCTCTCGCCGACCCTGGTGGACCAGCTCGCCAACGAGCCGGACCGCCTGGTGCTGGGCGGCGAGAAGCGCGAGATGACCATCCTGTTCTCCGACGTGCGCGGCTTCACCGCGATCTCGGAGCGCCTGCAGGACCAGCCGGAAGAACTGACCCGGCTGATGAACCGCCTGCTGACGCCGCTGACCGACGCGATTCTCACGAGCGGCGGCACCATCGACAAGTACATGGGCGACGCCATCATGGCGTTCTGGAACGCGCCGCTGGACGACGCCGAGCACGCGCGCCACGCCTGCGAGGCGGCGCTGGCCATGCAGACCGCGCTGGAGGCGCTGAATGCGGAGCTGGCGGTGGAGGCCGCCGCGGGAACCACGAAGATCGACCGGCTGCGGATCGGCATCGGCGTGAACAGCGGGCTCTGCGTGGTCGGCAACATGGGCTCCGAACAGCGCTTCGACTATTCGGTGCTGGGCGACGCGGTGAACCTGGCCTCGCGCCTGGAAGGCCAGAGCCCGACCTACGGCGCCGACATCGTCCTCGGCGAGGCGACGGCGGCGGCGCTGGACGGCGCCGGGGCGGTCGCCGAGCTGGACCTGATCCGGGTGAAGGGCAAGCGCGAGCCGCAGCGCATCTATGCCCTGCTGGGAACGGCGGAAGCGGCGCAGGATGCCGAGACGCAAGGCGCGATCGCGGCGATCGACGCGGCGCTGGCGGCCTACCGCGCGCAGGACTGGGCCGGCGCCGAGGCGGCGCTGGGCCGGCTGGACAACACCCGCCTGGCACGCCTCGACCTCGCCGTGCTGGCCGGGCTGTACCGCGGCCGCATCGCCGACTTCGCGGCCAACCCGCCGCCGCCGGACTGGGACGGCGTCTTTACCGCGACGACGAAGTAGGGGGGCGAAGCGGGGAGACGCCTCGGTGTGCGCGGCTCACCCTCACCCAGCTCCGTCTAAGCTCACTCGCGTTCGCTAAAACTGCGCAACCCTCTCCCATCAAGGGAGAGGGAAGTGTGTTTGTACCCTCTCCCCTCGTGGGAGAGGGAGGGGCCCGCGTTAGCGGGAGGGTGAGGGGGCGGCTCGGTGTGCGCGGCTCACCCTCACCCAGCTTCGCGTAAGCTCGCTGGCGCTCGCCAACGCTGCGCAACCCTCTCCCGTCAAGGGAGAGGGAAGAAGAGCCTTACGCCACTCTGTCGAGTGGCTCCCGGCCGGCGAAGAAGGCGTCGAGGTTGTCGAGGGCGCGGAAGCCCATGGCGTCGCGGGTCTCGAAGGTGGCGCTGCCGATGTGGGGCAGGGCGAAGACCTTGGGGTGGTCGCGGTAAGCCGGGTGGATGCCGGTCGGCTCGCCGGTGAAGACGTCGAGGCCGGCGGCGGCGATGTGGCCGGAATCGAGCGCGACCAGCAGGGCCTCGTCGTCGATGACGGGGCCGCGCGCGGTGTTCACCACCACGGCGCCCTTGGGCAGCAGGGCAAGCGTCTCGGCATTGATGAGGCCGGTGGTCTCCGGCGTCGCCGGGCAGTGGATCGAGAGCACGTCGCTGACCGGCAGCAGTTCGGCCACCGTGGCGTGGTAGGTGGCGGCGAGGGCCTTCTCGGTGGCGGCGTCCAGTTGGCGGCGGTTGTAGTAGTGCACCGCCATGTCGAAGCCGCGCGCGCGTTTGGCGGCGACCTGGCCGACGCGGCCCATGCCGAGCACGCCGAAGCGCTTGCCGGTCACCTGGGTGCCGACCATGAAGTTGGGGCTCCAGTCCTTCCAGCCGGCGGTGCGCACCAGGGCCATGCCCTCGGTGGCGCGGCGCGCGGCGCCCAGCATGCAGAGCATGGCGATCTCCTCCGTGGCGTCGCTGAGCACGTCGGGCGTGTTGGTGACGATGATGCCTTTCTGCTTGGCCGCGGCGGTGTCGACGTGGTCGTAGCCGACCGAGAAGTTGGCGATGGCCTTCACCCGGGCGGGCAGGCGGGCGATGACCTCGGCGGTGAGCTTTTCGGTGTGGCAGGGCAGCAGGGCGTCGGCCCCGGCGGCGATCTCGACCAGCTCGTCGGCGGTATAGAGCTTGTCCTCGGGGTTCAGGATCGCCTCGTAGTCGCGGGTCAGCCGCGCCTCCACCGCGTCGGGCAGCTTGCGGGTGGCGAAGATGACGGGCTTGGCGGCCATGGGGGTCTCCTTAGGGGCTGGAACGGCTCTTCGGGCGCGCATAAAAGCAGGGCGCGGGAGAAAGGGCAACGTGGCAGGCCCGGGTTTCGGGGCCAGGGCCCCGGGGGGCAGTTCGGGCCTTTTCCTCGGCCGGTTTTCCGCTATGTTGCCCCTCCTTTCCGCACGATCCCGCCGTTATGGAGCCGAAATGACCGCCTTGCTGCCGAACGTCGATCCCGAGGGCCTGCTCGAGTACTCCGTGGTCTTCACCGACCGCGCGCTGAACCACATGTCCCAGAGCTTCCAGGAGGTCATGCGCGACATCTCGGCGACCCTCAAGCGCTGCTACAACGCGGCCGGCGTCGTGGTGGTGCCCGGCGGCGGCACCTACGCCATGGAGGCGGTGGCACGGCAGCTGGCCGGCGGGCAGAAGGTGCTGGTGATCCGCAACGGCTGGTTCTCCTACCGCTGGTCGCAGATCTTCGAGGCGGGAAAGATCCCGGCCGCGGAGATCGTGCTGAAGGCGCGGACGGTGGCGCAGGGGTCGCAGGCCCCCTTCGCGCCG
>DAIQBR010000097.1:252-10638 GCA_036781105.1 Kiloniellaceae bacterium | reverse complement strand
GGGAGTCGGGCTCATCTGGCGCATCATGCCGCCCGACTCACAGCTCTACGACCGCCTGCTCAGCGTCGCCGAAGTGCGCGGGCGCATCGAGCGCTGCTGGAAGCCCTATCATCACGCCGTCGCCACGGCGATCGACGAAACCCACCGTCGCTTCGGCAAGGTGTGGCATGTGAACTGCCACTCCATGCCGGCGATGGGCAATGCGGCCAGCGAAGACGGGCCGGTGCCGCGCGCCGAGTTCGTGCTCGGCGACCGCGACGGCACCACCTGCGAGGCGGGCTTCACCGCCTTCGTCGCCGGCGAACTGCGCGACATGGGCTACGACGTGAAGATCAACGAACCCTACAAGGGCGTCGAGCTGGTGCGGCGCTATTCCGATCCGGCCCGTGGCCGCCACAGCCTGCAGCTGGAAATCAACCGCAAGCTCTACATGGACGAAAAGACCATCCAGAAGACCGCCGGCTTCACCGCGCTGCAGGCCGACATGGGCAAGCTGGCCGGCGCCATCTGCCGATACGCGCGGGAGAGTGCCGCCTGAGCGGCGCCGGACGCCCGGGAAAATCGATGGTGGAACGCTGTTCTCTGGACACTGAGCGCGAAGAGCAGCGCCGCTGGCGCCTGCTGCCTCAGCACGCCGGCATCAGAGACTTCGACGCGATGGTGGAGAACGAATTCCGCGAGCCCGCGGAACTCACCGCCTTGCAGGCCGCCGGCCTGCGCCGGGTGCTGCAGGTCGCCGCCGACAGTGTTCCCTACTACCAAGCCCTTTTCGAAAAGCTCGCGGTCTCTCCGCAACAGGGCGGAGACTTCGAGGTGCTGCGGCGCCTGCCGGTGCTCTCCAAGCACGACGTGCAGGGCAATGAAGCGGCGCTCTGCGCCAGGAAAATGCCGAGGGGCGAGAAGGTTTACGCCTGGTTCCAGTCCTCAGGCACCACAGGGCGCGCCACGCGGGTGCTCCATACCCACCGCAGCAACCTGGTCTTCAACCTTCTGGTACAGCGCCAGTTCCGCTGGTTCCGCTGGGATCCGATGCGGTTGCGCGGAGAGATCCGCAACTATGGCCTGCTGCCGCCCCGCGCCGACGGCAGCCGGCAGGCGCCGGGGGCTGCCTGCCGGCAGGACTTCTGGCGCTATGCCGGACGCTTCTTCAAGACCGGCCCGCAGGCCGGGCTCTGCGCCACCAACCCGATAGAGCGCCAGTTGGCCTGGCTGCAAGAGACCGCGCCGTCCTATCTGACCGCGAATGCCTCGGTCCTCGATCGCCTCGCCTGGTTTGCGGAAGGCAAGGCGGTGCCGGACGGCCTCGAAAGCGTGCATTCGATCTCGGAGCAGATGACCGAGACGATGCGGGCCCGGGTCGAACGGAATCTGGGCGTTGTCGTCAACGAGAGCTATGGGCTGAACGAGATCGGCATCGTCGCCCTGCGCTGTGCTGCCGGTCGCTACCACGTGCAGATCGAGCACTGCATCGTGGAGGTGCTCGACGATAGCGGTGCGCCTTGTGCGCCGGGAACCGTCGGGCGGCTCGTGGTCACCGGCCTGAACAACTTCGCCATGCCGCTGCTGCGCTACGAGACCGGCGACTTGGCCGCTGCCGCCGAAGGCCCCTGTCCTTGCGGACGCAGTCTGCCTGCTTTCGGCGAGCTGGTCGGGCGTTACCGCCGCCTTGCCGGCTTGCCGGAAGATACGCTGGAAAAAATTCTGGCTCTCAAGGTCGCCGTCCGCGAATCGCCGGTCGCTGTCGGCGACCGGTTTCGCGAGTACCAGATCGTTCAGCGCCGCGACGGCTCCTATGAGCTGTTGCTCTGCGTCGAGGGAGGACCACTCCCCGCCGGGTTCTACGATTGGGTCCATCAGTGCTGGAGCCGGAAGTTCGGCGCTGACGGTCCCGGGTTGAAGCTGCGCGAGGTCGGGAGGATTCCCCCCAGCCCGAGCGGCAAACCCCTGGAGTTCGTCTCGGACTTCACATCCCAATAGGCGGCGCGAAACGGCCGGCCCGCCTACCAGCTGTTGCGCAGTTCGCGCAGCTTCAGAAAGACATCCTTGGCGCTGGGCTCATCCGGCAGGTCCGGGAAGGCCTCGCGCAGGCGGGCGATGACCGTCGGGCTGGTGAGGCGGAAGAAGGTATTGATCTCCTTTTCCTGCGCCAGCGTCGTCACCAGGGCGTGGTCGGTGTCCTGGTGGTCGACCTTGCCCAGCAGAGCCTCGGCCTTGGCGTTGTCGGGCTCGCGGTCCAGGGTGAATCGCAGGTTGTTGGCGATGTAGTCGTGGCCCGGATAGACAAGCGTGCTGTCGGGCAGCTTCGAGAGCTGCTCGGCAAAGGTGTGGTACAGCTCGTTCGGGTGGCCGCCGTTGTGGCAGTTGCCGGCGCCGGCATTGAACAGGGTGTCGCCGCAGAACAGGCCCGGCTGGTCCGTGTGCGACAGCAGGCAGACGTGGCACATGGTGTGGCCCGGCGTGTCGAGCACCTCCAGTTCCACCCTGCGACCGACTTTCACCACGTCGCCGGCCGAGAGGCCGCGGTCCATCTCCGGGATGCGGCCCTTGGCATTCTTGTGCGCCAGCACCTTGGCGCCGGTCGCCGCGACCATCGCCTTGTTGCCGCCGATATGGTCGCCGTGCTCGTGGGTGTTGAGAATCTGGGTGATCTCCCAGCCCTTCGCCTTGGCCGCGGCCAGGCACTTCTTGTGGTCCAGCGGATCGATCGCCAGCGCCTCGCCGCTCTCCGGGCAGGCGATCAGGTAGTTGAAGTTGCGGTAGGCGTTGCCGGTCCAGACCTGCTCGACGATCATCGCTCGCGCTCCTCTTTCACTCGTCTTTCTGTTTCATCTCAGCATAGAAGATCGCGACGCGCGCCGCCATCGGCCGCCCCGCCTATTTGATCAGCCCGATCAGGTCGCGGAATTCATCCGTCGCGCCGCGCTCCAGCCATTCGAAGACCACCATCTCCGTGCTGACCGGCGTCGCCGAGATTTCGGCCCAGGTATTCTCCGGCGGGCGGTCGCGCTCGGCGAGGCAGTCGACGACCAGAAAGACCTTGGTGCCCGGCGGCAGCCGCTTGGCCTCCGGTTCGCCCAGCAGACTGGCGGTGATCAGCTGGTTGCGTCCCGTTGCAAGGCCGACCGCCCAGTTCGGGCTGTTGGCGCTGACCAGCGGTACCGCCAGGCGCTCGGCGGCGGCCCGCAGCAGGGCGAGATTTTGCGCCGCTTCGGGCGGCGGAGAGCCGGGCAGCAGGACGAGGGAGCGCTTGGCGGAGAGCAGCATGGTGGCGCCACGATAGGGCGGCAAGGCCGTGCCGCCAAGCCTTGCCGGCAGGCGCTGTCCCCGATGCTTGCATAGCTGTTTCAGGCGACGCTAAAGTTAGTGACACAAGCAAGAAATAGATCGCGGGGCCGGCCCCGAGGGCCGCAATGCCTCGCAATTTGGGAGGAAGACCATGAAGAAAGCCCTTGCGGCTGCCGCTGTCCTGGCCGCCGGCCTCATCGCCCAGCCGGTCGCCGCCGAGACCACCCTCAGGATCACTCTGCAGCTTCCGATCAAGTCCCACCTGGGACAGAATCTGGAAGCCTTCGAGCAGGAAGTCGAGGCCGCCAGCAACGGCGAGCTGCAGGTCGAGATCTATCCGGCCGCCCAGCTCTACAAGGACAGCGAGGTGCCCCAGGCGGTCAGTTCCGGTGCCATCGAGATGGGTGTCGCCTCGATCACCCGCTTCGCCGGCACCATCCCGGCGGTCGATATCTTCTATGTCCCCTTCATGTTTACCAACGAGGACATGGTGCGCAAGGCGGTCGCCCCCGACAGCCCGATTCGTTCGGCGCTCGACGACGCGATCCTCGATACCGGCGCGCGCGTGCTGTGGTGGCAGGCCTATGGTGGCGCCATCATGCTGAGCAAGGGCGGGCCGCTGAAGACGCCGGCCGATATCAAGAACAAGAAGGTACGTGTTTTCGGCAAGACCCTGGGCGAGTTCGTCACCGCGACCGGCGGTGTCCCGGTGCTCACCTCCGGCTCCGAGCAGTATGTCGCCTATCAGCGCGGCACCGTCGATGCCGGCATGACCGGTGTTTCCGGCGTACAGTCGCGCAAGCTCTGGCAGGTGATGGATACCATCACCGTCACCAATCATGCCGACGTGGAGTTCCTGGTCCTCATCAACGAGGAATTCTGGCAGGGGCTTCCCGCTGAGCAGCAGGAAATCATCGCTACCGCGGCCCGCAAGGTCGAAGCCGACCTGCGCGACAAGATGGCGAAGATCGAGTCCGATGCCTTTGCGGCGGCCAAGGCCGAGGGCATGGGTGTTTACGTGCCCACGGCCGAGGAAATGGCGGCCTGGCGTGAGGCCAGCGCTCCGGTCGTCGAGCAGTATAAGGCCGCTGCCGGCGAGCTTGGCGCCAAGCTGGTGATGGAAGCCGAGAAACTGCAGCAGTAGTCCTTTCATTCCCTCACCCGGCTCCGACCTGGCGCGGTCTTCGATCTCGCCAAGCCTGCAAAGCCCTCTCTCCCGTTTTGGGGGAGAGGGTCAGGGTGAGGGGGCTTCGCCACCGGCACGGTATCCCATGCTGAAATTCATCGACCGCCTTAACGAGGCCTTCGGCTGGATCGCCGCGGTGGCTTTCGTCGCTGTTGGCGCGATGATCACCTACGAGGTGGTCATGCGCTATGTCTTCCTGGCGCCGACCATCTGGGCGGAGGAGATGTCGCGCTTTCTGCAGATCTGGGCGACCTACATCGCCGCCGCCACGGTCTTGCGCCACCGCCAGCTCATCGCCATCACCGCGGTGGTCGAGCGGCTGGGGCCGCGCGGCCGCAGGGTCGCGGAGGCCTTCGCGCTGGTTTGGATTCTACTGTTCTGCATGGTCGCGGTCTGGTACGGCCTCGACATCATGTTCGATTCCATCCGCCTGGGACGCGCCACCTCGACCATGCTTGCAGTCCCACAGTGGATGACCGAGCTCGCCATCCCGCTGGGCTTCACGCTCCTCGCCCTGCAGGCCCTCGCGGAACTCATTCGGCTCCCCAAGTCCCCGCCGCCCGCTCGCGGCGGCGAGCACGGCGATTTCTAGCGCCGAGCATGGAAGCCGCACTCATCCTCGTCGCCCTCATGGTGCTGCTGGCGACCGGCCTGCCGATCGCCTTTGCCCTTGGCGGTCTCGGCCTGGTGCTGCTGGTCGCCGGTGGTTTCTCGCCGATCATGGTCCCGCAGGGGCTCTACAGTACCACCGACAACTTCATCCTGCTGGCGGTGCCGCTGTTCCTGCTGATGTCCAACGTGCTGCTGAAGGGCGGCGTGGCGCGCGACCTCTATGCCGCCGTGCAGTCCTGGGTCGGACACTGGCCCGGCGGCCTCGCGGTGGCGACCGTGGTGTCCTGCGCCATCTTCGCGGCGATCTCCGGCTCTTCCGTGGCGACGGCGGCGACCATCGGCACGGCGGCCATCCCGGAGATGAGCGAGCGCGGCTACAACCGCAGTTTCGTACTGGGGCTCCTCGCCGCCGGGGGCACCCTTGGCATTCTCATCCCGCCGTCGATCCCGATGATCGTCTACGGCGTCATCACCGAAGAATCGATCATCGATCTCTTCCTCGCCGGCATCGGGCCCGGCCTCATGCTGGCCGGCGCCTTCATCCTGTTTTCGGTGCTCTACGCCCGCTTCGGCAGCGCCTACCAGCCCATGCCGCGTGCCGACCTGCGCGAGCGCGTCGCGGCGACGCGCCGCGCCCTGCCGACCATCGCACTGGCCGCCATCATCATTCTCGGCCTCTACCTGGGCGTCTTCACGCCGACCGAGGCGGCCGGCATCGGCTTCGCCCTCTCCGTCGTGCTGACGGCGGGCCTGCTGCGCAGCCTCACCTGGCAGGGTTTCAAGGAGGCGGCCGTCGACGCCATGCGCACGACGGTCACCATCTTCCTGATTCTCGCCGGGGCGAAGATCTTCGGCAAGGCGATCACCCTCTACCGCATCCCGCAGGACATCTCCTTCCTGATCTCCAGCAACATCGCCGAGCCCTGGGTCTTCGTGCTCATCGTCTGCGCGGTGCTGCTGCTCATGGGCTTCTTCCTGGAGGCACTCTCCATGATGCTGATCATGATGCCGGTCCTGCAGCCGTCCCTGATGCCGCTCGGCATCGATCCGATCTGGTTCGGCATCGTCTTCGTGATCATGGTGGAGTGCGCCCTCATCACGCCGCCGGTCGGCCTCAACCTCTTCGTCATCCAGGCCGTCGGCAAGGCGGAGATCGGCGAGGTGGTCGCCGGGGTCTGGCCCTTCATTCTCATCATGCTGGCCAGCGTCCTCGTGATTTACTGGCTGCCGGACATCGCGCTCTATATTCCCTTCAAGCTTTGATTCGATCCGAAAGGACCCCGCCCATGCCCCACAGAGCGACCACGGGGAGCGTCAGCCGCGCCGACGCCCTGCGCAAGCTTCTCGCCGAGCCGGAACTGGCGGTGATGCCCTGCTGCTTCGATGCGCTCTCGGCACGCCTCATCGAGCAGGCCGGCTTTCCGGTCACTTTCATGAGCGGCTTTGCGGTCTCCGCTGCCCGGCTCGGCCTGCCGGATACCGGTCTGATCTCCTACGGCGAGATCGTCGACAACGGGCGCAACATCTGCGCCGCCACCACCATTCCGGTGATCGGCGACGGGGATACCGGCTACGGCAACGCAGTGAACGTGAAGCGCACCGTGCGGGGCTACGCCCAGGCCGGCTTCGCTTCGGTGATGATCGAGGACCAGGTCTGGCCCAAGCGCTGCGGCCACACCCGCGGCAAGGCGGTGGTGGACAGGACCGAGGCCGTGGCCCGCATCCGCGCCGCCTGTGACGCGCGTGACGAGGGCGCGGACATTCTGATCCTCGCGCGCACCGACGCGCGGGCCGTCAGCGGCCTCGACGAGGCGCTGCGGCGCATCGAGGCCTTTGCCGAAGCGGGCGCCGATATTCTTTTCCTCGAGGCGCCGAAATCCGAAGAAGAAATGCGCGCCTTCTGCGCGGCGACCGACCGTCCCGCGCTGGCCAACATGGTGGAGCAGGGCGAGACGCCGATCCTGCCGCCGGCGGTGCTGCAGGAGATCGGCTACAGTCTCGCCGCCTATCCCCTCACGTTGCTCTCGGCGGCGATGAAGGCGATGCAGGACGCGCTCGCCGACTTCAGGGCGGGCAGGCACCCGGACAAGCTCCTCGACTGGGCAACCCTGCGCGATGTGGTGGGCTTCAACGCCTACTACGCCGAGGACGAGCGCTACCGGGACTGAGCCTCAGTCGAAGCGGCCGAGCAGGCGGTCGATGGGGGCGTAGTTGTCGGTCAGCACCGGCGGCTGGCGGCGCGTCACCAGGGCATCGACGGCGGCGGGCGAGAGCCGGCCGGAGGGCAGCAGGTCCGGCGCGGCACTGGTCATCTGCGAAAAGTCCGTCGGGCTGTCGCCGGCCAGCACGATGAAGACCAGGCGCTGGCCCGGTTCGGGCGCGCTGCGTTCGGCCCAGACCTCGACCACCGGGAAGACCTGGCGCAGCGAGTGGACGATGGCGGCGAGGGCATCGAGCCGGTCGGCGAAATCGATCACGTTCATCAGGTAGACACCGCCGGGCGCGAGGCGGGAGTCCACCAGTTGAAAGAACTCACGCGTGATCAGGTGCGCCGGGACCGCGATGTCGGTGAAGGCGTCGCCGATGATGACGTCGTAGGTCGCCGGGTCGCGTTGCAGCGCGCGCCGCGCGTCTTCGTGGCGGATCGTCGCCGTCGCGGGGTCGAACCAGAAGTCGCGGACCGCGATCTCTGTCACCGCCGGGTCGATCTCCGCCACGGTGACGTCGACGCGGCCTTTCAGGGTCGCCCAGGCGCGCGGAATGGAGTAGGAGCCGCCGCCGATGAAGAAGGCGGTGAAGGGGCGGTCGGCCATGCGGCCGCGGGCAAGGGTGTCGAGGATCGAGGCATGCGGCGTCACCAGGCGGCGCGGCGCGTTCTGCACCGAAATGCCGTGGCCGAGATGGTCGAGCACCATGAGGCGGGCCGGCTCACCCGCTTCGGCGCTGGCATCCAGCACGCGGATGCAGAAGTAGTCGCTCTCACGCGTGCAGGGATCGGGCCGCGCCAGGCTGAGTCCGGCGAGGCCCAGCGGCAGCAGTACGCCCGCTGCCAGGACGAGGGCGGGGCGCGCGCCGCCGGCGCCGCGGCCGGCCCCGCGGCCGGCCCCGCGACCGGCGACGAAGGCGGTCAGCGCCAGCAGGGCATAGACGGCCGTTACCGCGGCCAGAGTCCCGACGCTGCCGAGCCAGGATATGAAGAGGAAGCCCGCGAGCAGCGTGCCGGCGATGGCGCCGGCAGCCCCGGCGGCGAACATGGCCCCCAGCGCGTGCCCGGTACGCTCCGGTTGGGCGGCGACGGCGACCCGCGCCAGCACCGGCGCCGGGATGCCGGCGAAGAAGGAAGGCAGGAAGAAAACCAGGGCCGTCAGTCCGACGATGGCGGCGAGGGGATGGCCGACGGTGGTGATGACCGGACCGGCGCTCCAGCGCAGCAGGAAGACGGCGCCGGCCGTGGTCACCGCGGCGCCCACCAGGCACCAGGCCATGGCCTGCAAGGCGGCAGTGGCGGGGCGCTCGGCAATTCGCCCGCCGGCCCAGTGGCCCAGCGAGAAGCCTGCCAGGACCACGGCGATCACCGAGGTCCAGGTGTAGAGCGACATGCCGAGGTAGGGCGCCAGCATGCGCCCGGCCACGATCTCGACGACAAGACTGGCGGCCGCGACGGCGGCCTGCATGAGGACGAGCAGCCGCAGCGGCGGCAGGGGATCGGATTCTGGGTTCACGGGCTCGGCGATGCGCAGGAAGGCTCGCGCCCATTTACCCCCGCCCGCAAGCGGACGGCAAGCGCCGAGGACGTGTTATGCGGTCGGGGTCTGCAGCAGTTCCGGCAGGGTGAAGATCTCGCGGTCCGCCGCCACGCCGCGGAAGCTGTGGCGGCCGACCGAAACCAGGGTGCCCGGCACGAAGCGCTCGAACTCCTCGGAGATCAGCACGCCGACGCCCAGTTCCTTGGTCAGGCTGTCCATGCGCGCGGCCTCGTTGGTCGCCGGCCCGATGACGGTGAAGTCGAGCCGGCTCGCGGCGCCGATGTTGCCGTAGGTGACGTTGCCCAGGTGCAGCGCGAGGCCGAAGCGCAGGGCCTCGCGGCCGTTCTTCGTCAGCTCTTCGTTCACCTCGGCCATGCGCTTCACGGCGTCGCGGGCTGCCTCGATGGCGCGGGCGCAGGCCGACTTGCCGCAGAACAGTTCCGGCTCCTCGGTCGCGCAGTCCTCGGCCTTGCTGGTGGCGCAGTACACCATCTCCCCATCCGTGTCGCAGGGGTTCATCTTGTCCATCGGGAAGATCGCGAGCAGTCCGTCGCCGATGAACTTCAGCACCTCGCCGCCGCGCTCCAGCACGGCGCCGGCCACCGCTTCGAAATAGCGGTTCAGCAGGTCCAGGTAGTCGGCGCGCGACAGGGTATCGGCCAGCATCGTGGAGCCGCGCAGGTCGCAGTACCAGATGACCGCCGGAATATCCTCGCCGTCGCCGCGCTTGATGAGGCCGTTGAGCACGCGCTGGCCGGTATAGGCGCCGAGATAGGTGTCGAGCAGCGAGCGCGACATGCGGTGCAGCGCCTGCACTTCCAGCAGGCGGCTCAGCAGCGGCAGCGCCTCGTGGATCCAGCCGAGTTCCTTGGTGGTGAAGCCGCCGGGGCGGTCGCAGGCGAGCGTCAGCACGTTGATGCGCCCGTTGGAAAAGCGCATCGGCATGGCGACGTAGTCGGTCGCCTGCTCTTCCAGCAGGTCGTCCAGGATCGGGAAGTCGCGCGGCGGGTTCGGCCCTTCCAGGCGGCGGCGTATGCCGCCTTCGCCGTTGAAGATACGGATCACCGGGCTCTTCAGGTAGGCCTCGGACTGCAGGCCGTAGTGCGGCAGGTCGCGCTCATCCGCGACGCTCTGGCCGCGCCGCCAGACGAAAGCGTTGCTGGCGAGCTGCGGGTGCAGGGTCGGGATGATGACGGTGAGGCGAAGAATACCGAAGCCGGCCTCGGCGAGTTGGCGCGCAAAGCGCTCGACCAGCTCGGCCGAGGAGGTTGCCTCCCAGGCCTCGCGCAGCAGCCAGCCGGCTAGCGGGTTGGCGCTCTCGATGGCCGAGTCGTCGGCGTAGATCTCGACCGCCTGGCTGTCCTCGAACCAGGCCTCCACCTTGTTCCAGTAGAAGGCGATGTAGCCGCGGATGCCGAGGGCCTCCTCGATCGGGTCCTCGTAGCTCCAGGCCACGTTCTCGACGGTCTTGTCGCCGACGGTGAGCGACCAGTAGGTGGCGGTGCCCTTGAAGGGGCAGTAGGTCCGGGTGTCCGACGGCATCAGCACGTCGCGTGC
>DAIQBR010000097.1:0-242 GCA_036781105.1 Kiloniellaceae bacterium | reverse complement strand
AGGTCCAGGGCGACGTCCTCGCGCGGCAGGTAGTAGACCGGCGGCAGTCGGGTCTCCTTCAGCACCAGGGCGCGGCGGCTGTCGGCCACCACCTGGCCGTTGAACAGCACCTTCACCCGCTTGCGGCTGGGTTCGACGGCAACGTTGTACTCGCTGGGCGCGAGGGTTTCCGGTTGCTTGGGGGCGAGCGGGGCTGCCTCGGCCATGGTCGGTTCCTGTTGATCGTGGGGCGGATCGTGGGG
>DAIQBR010000096.1:0-10664 GCA_036781105.1 Kiloniellaceae bacterium | reverse complement strand
ATGGAGTAGTCGCTGGGCTCCAGCTCCGTTTCGCCGGCATCCCTGACCATGAGATTGTAGCGCTTGCGGCCGTCGAAGACGGCGAAGCTGCCCTCGCAGCGTCCGTTGGCCTGCAGCAGCTGCGACAGGCCCGCGACGACGCTCAGCGGGTCCAGTGTGCCGTCGCCGGCGTTCTCGGGCAGCGGGTGGCGCTCGTCCCAGTCCTGCTCGGGCTGCACCAGGGCATGGGTCAGCTTGCCGGCGGCGTCGTAGGTGAGATGGACCAGGCGCTCGCCGTCCGCCGCGTCGTCCCGGGCGGTGCCCCAGTTCTCGTGCTGGGCGGGGACCACCGTGCCGCCGTCGATCCGGCCCTGGCTGAAGGTGTTGCCCTCCCAGGGATACAGCCAGCCGATGAAGCCCTGGGTCTGGGCCTGGCCGGCAATGGCGTAGCTGCCGGTGGTCTGTTCCCAGTTGGCCTCGGCGTTCAAAACGTGGAAGCCGCCGAAGAAGACCTCGTAAGTCACGCTGACGGGCTCCGCGCCGGCCGTTCCGGCGGCGCCGCTCAAGGCGGTGGCGAAAATCAGCCCGGCAAGCTTGGCGGGGCGGTGGCGCCGGGGCAGGAGCCGGCGCGGGGCAGGGACCGGGGACCAGGGGCGCAACGTCACTCCCTCCGTAGGTCTGCGAACAACGGGCGAGCCGCCATATCGGACGCTACCACAGCTTGCTGCACCGCAGCTATGTCCTCTTAACGTCACAGCGCCCGATTTGGTTCAATTATGTTTGAGGCTGGATCGGGCAAGCAACGCCGCGGAGGGAAAGCCCATGGCATCGGTCAGGAACCTGCTGGCGGACCTGCCCGCCCAGGAGGGCGCAGAGGTTTTCGAGGCCCTGCTGCAGGCGCCGGGGGTGAAGCTGGAGCGCATCGTCTCGCGCGGCCAGGCAACCCCTGCGGGCGAATGGTACGACCAAGCCTGGGACGAGTGGGTCATGGTGCTGGCCGGCGCCGCCCGCCTGCTCATCGAAAACGACGGCGAATACGACCTCGGCCCCGGCGACGCCGTCCTGCTGCCCGCCCACCGCCGCCACCGCGTAACCTGGACCGACCCCGCGCGCGCCACCGTCTGGCTGGCGCTGCATGTCGGGGAGGGGGTGGACAAAGAATAAGAAGAAGACTGGTGCCGGCTGCAGGATTTGAACCCGCGACCCCCTGATTACAAATCAGGTGCTCTACCAGCTGAGCTAAGCCGGCCCATGGCTTCCCCCTTGGGGGCGCCTGCCGTGAGGCTGGCCGCAAGATAGGGCGGCTTGGCGGGACCCGCAAGTTTTCGGGGGTGGGGCCTGGCTGAAGAACTCTTTCCTGAATGCCCCCTGGCAGGGCCCGTTCCGCCCGGTTTGCCCGGCTTGCCAGCCCCCCGGGGGCGGGCTTATGGTCCCGGAAACGGCCCGGCCGCGCCCGCAAATCCCGGGCGGAGACCGGACCCAGACACAACCTCAGACCTTATCAGGGAGCACCCAGCGCGATGTCTGCCGCTCTGTCCATCGAGACCGTGAAATCCCAGGCCAATGGCCTCAGCTACCGCAACCAGGCCTTCATCGGCGGCAAGTTCGTCGCCGCCGCCTCGGGCAAGACCTTCGACTGCGTCTCGCCGATCGACGGCAAGGTGCTGACCCAGGTCGCCGCCTGCGACAAGGAAGACGTCGACCGCGCCGTGAAGGCCGCGCGCGCCGCCTTCGAGGACGGCCGCTGGTCGCGCCTGGCGCCGGCCAAGCGCAAGAAGGTCCTGCTGCGCTGGGCCGACCTGCTGGAGAAGCACGCCACCGAGCTGGCGCTGCTGGAAACCCTCGACATGGGCAAGCCGATCGGCGATTCCGCCCGCATCGACATCCCCGCGGTGATCGGCTGCATCCGCTGGAACGCCGAGGCTATCGACAAGATCTACGACGAGATCGCGCCGACCGGCGACGATGCCGTGGCCATGCTGGTGCGCGAGCCGATCGGCGTGGTCGCCGCGGTGGTGCCGTGGAACTTCCCGCTGCTGATGGCGGCCTGGAAGATGGGCCCGGCGCTGGCAACCGGCAATTCCATGATCATCAAGCCGGCCGAGCAGTCGCCGCTGACCATGATCCGCGCCGCCGAGCTGGCCGTCGAGGCCGGCATCCCCGAGGGCGTGCTGAACGTGGTCACCGGCTTCGGCGAGACCGCCGGCAAGGCGCTGGGCCGCCACATGGACGTCGACTCCGTGGCCTTCACCGGCTCCGGCGAGGTCGGCAAGCTGTTCATGAAGTACTCCGGCGAGTCCAACATGAAGCGGGTGTCGCTGGAGTGCGGCGGCAAGACCCCGAACATCATCATGGCCGACGCGCCGGACCTGGACGCCGCGGCGACCGCCGCCGCCTGGGGCATCTTCTTCAACCAGGGCGAGGTCTGCAACGCCGGCTCCCGCCTGCTGGTCGAGGACAAGGTGAAGGACCAGGTGATCGAGAAGATCAAGCAGGTGGCCCAGGGCATGCGGGTCGGCGATCCGCTGGACCCTGCGACCCAGATGGGCGCCATGGTCGACCAGGGCCAGATGGAGCGCGTGCTGGGCTACATCGAGAAGGGCAAGTCGGAGGGCGCCAAGGTCTCCCTCGGCGGCCAGCGCATCCTCGCCGAGAGCGGCGGCTACTACATCGAGCCGACGGTCTTCGACGGCGTGAAGAACAACATGACCATCGCCCAGGAGGAGATCTTCGGGCCGGTGCTCTCCACCATCACCTTCGGCGACTACGACGAGGCCATCAAGATCGGCAACGACACCATCTACGGCCTCGCCGCGGCGGTGTGGACCAGCGACATCAAAAAGGCGCACCGCGCCGCCAAGGCGCTGCGCGCCGGCAGCGTCTGGGTGAACTGCTTCGATGCCGGCGACATGACGACGCCCTTCGGCGGCTTCAAGCAGTCCGGCTTCGGCCGCGACAAGTCGCTGCACGCGCTGGACAAGTACACCGAGTTGAAAACCATCTGGATCGATCTCAACTGACCGACTGCATCTGATGGTGTGCCGGCGTCAGCGCGCCGGCCTTGCAACGAGCGGCGGGCGGCCCTGGCGGGCGCCCGCCGTTTTCTTTTCCTGCCATATAAGACCCCTGCCCAGACGCGGTCTTGCCCGGCTTTATGTCCCGGGAATGTCTCAGCAATGCCTCATCCAGTAGGTGTCGCGCTTTCCTATCATTACGAAGAGGTTTCGGAGTCTCCTCCGGGGAGAGGGAGGTGAGGGCGCCGGACCTTTGAGAGGTCCAATGGGCAGGTAGGACATGACACTTTTCGATTACCGCAATACAGGCAGCGTGCTGGTCAACGCAGACGGCGGCAGCGGCAGCCTGGAACTCGACGACTTGCTCTCCTTCGGCGGCGACGACCTGGGTCTCGACGTCGACCCGAGCGGGCACCTGGTGCTCACCGAAGGCGTCGACTTCGAATAGGCGCCGGATTCGCCGCTAGAGAAGCCATCGCGACGCCACGCCGATGAAGAACTTGATGGTGGCGGCGTTGAGGATGTCGATGAAAAAGGCGCCGACCAGCGGCACCACCAGGAAGGCCTTGGTCGAAGCGCCGAAACGCCGGGTGACGGCGTCCATGTTGGCGATCGCGATGGGCGTCGCGCCCAGGCCGAGCCCGACGAAACCGGCGGAGATGACGCCGGCGTCGTAGTCGCGGCCCATGGCCCTGAAGACGACCAAGATGGCAAAGGCGGTCATCACCAGCACCTGCACCATCAGCACCAGCATGATCGGCCCGACGGCCCCCGCCAGGGTCCAGAGCTGCATGCTCATCAGGCTCATGCTGAGGAAGACGGCGAGGCTGACCTCGCCGAACTTGTCGATGGTCCGCGGGTTGATGGGCAGCTTCAGCAGGTCGGAGAGGTTGGTGATCACGATGCCGACGAACATGGCGGTGAGGAAGCCCGGCAGCAGCACGCCCTGGGCGAAGAGCGCCCGGTTCACGATGCTGCCGATCTCGACGCAGACCGCCAGGGCGAGGACCGCCCGCAGAATGTTGAAGAGGTCGCCGGCCCCGCTGTCGTGGCCCGGGGCGTATTCCCGGGTTGCCTGCGTCTCGTCCGGCGCCGGGCCCTGCAAGGCGTTGCGGGTGATCAGGTAGCGGGCGACCGGGCCGCCCAGCAGCCCCCCGGCAATCAGGCCGAAGGTTGCAAAGGCGATGCCCACCGCGCCGGCCCCCTGCAGGCCCGCCGCCTCCGCCTCGGCGCCCCAGGCGATCGCGGTGCCGTGGCCGCCGGCGAAGGACACGCTGCCCGCCATCAGGCCGTAGCCGGGGTGCGAACCCAGCAGCAGGGCCAGCCCGATGCCGGTCACGTCCTGGACGAAGAGGAAGACCGCGGCGACCAGCACCAGCACCGCCAGCGCCCGGCCGCCGGACACCAGGGTCCCCAGCTTGGCCGAGAGGCCGATGGTGCTGAAGAAGACCAGCAGCAGCACGTCGCGGATCTGCAGGTCGAAGGTGACCTGCAGGTCGGCGGCGAAGTAGATCACGGCAATGACGATGCTGCACAGCAGGCCGCCGGACACCGCCGGCGGGATGTAGAAGTTTCGCAGGAAGGCGATCTTGCGGGTCAGGTAGAGACCCAGGAACAGCACCAGGATGCTCACCATCAGGCCGTCGAGCGGACTCACTTCGTAGAGCGTGATTCCTTCGGCTGGCACGGCGCGGCTCCTGTGGTTTCAGCCCGCGGGCAGTGACTTGCGCAGGTAGACCCGGTCGTAGCCGCGGTCGTGCCGGCGCCCGGTTTCGACATAACCGAGGCGCAGATAGAGCGCGATGTTCTCCACCATCACCTCGTTGGTGTAGAGAACGATAGCATCAAAACCGAGGCGCCGCGCCTCCGCGTCGCTGAAATCCATCAGCCGGCGGCCGAGACCCTTGCCGTGGTGAGCCGGGTCGACGGCGATGTTGTCGAGCAGCAGGTGGTCGCGCTGCGGCTCCAGCACCAGCACGCCGGCCAGCGCGCCGTCTTCTTCGATCACATGCGTATACCCATCGGCGATGCGCGCGGCGTAGTCGTCGAGCATTGGTACCGGCTTGCGGTCCATGCGCGCGAGGTAGGGGGAGTAGGCGGCCGCGACGATCTCTACGATGCGCGCCTGGTCCTCAGGCCGGGCGGAGCGGATCGTGATGGCCATGCCCGCAAGCCGCAGGGTCAGCGCCGCCCGCCGTCGGCCGTCAGCAGCGGGGCGTAGAGATCGGGCCGGCGGTCGCGGAACAGGCCCCAGGAGGCGCGCTCCGCCTTGATGCGATCCAGGTCGAAGGTAGCGGTGATCACCGCGCGGCTCTTGCCGTCGGCTTCCGCCACCTTGGCGCCCAGGTGGTCGGCGATGAAGGAGGCGCCGAAGAAGGTGAGCTGCTCGGCCTCGCCGTCTTCCCTGCCGATGCGGTTGGAGGCGACCAGCGGCATCATGTTGGCGGCAGCGTGCCCCTGCATGGTGCGCTGCCAGTGATCCTTGGCGGAGATTGTCGGGTCCTGCGGCTCGTTGCCGATGGCGGTGGGATAGAACAGGACCTCCGCGCCCATCAGCGCCATGGCGCGGGCGCTCTCGGGAAACCACTGATCCCAGCAGATGGCGCAGCCGACAGTACCATAGCGCGTCTGCCAGACCTTGAAGCCGGTGTCGCCGGGGTTGAAGTAGTACTTTTCCTGATAACCCGGGCCGTCGGGAATGTGCGACTTGCGGTAGACGCCCAGCGTGCTGCCGTCGGCGTCGATGATCGCAACCGAGTTGTAGTAGGCGTTGTTGGCCCGTTCGAAGAAGCTGACCGGCAGCACCACTTCCAGCTCGCGCGCCAGGCCCGCCATGCGTTGCAGCAGCGGATTGCCCTCGGCCGGCGCGGCAAGCGCGAAGTGCTGCTGCTTCTGGTCGCAGCAGAAGTAGGGCGTCTCGAAGAGCTCCTGGATCAGCACGATCTGCGCGCCCTGGCCGGCGGCCTCGCGCACCAGGGCCTCGGCCCCGGCGACGTTGGCCTCGCGGTCCCAGCTGCAGGCCATCTGGGTGGCGGCGACGGTGACCTCGCGCATCGAAACGCCCTCTCTGCTGCTGTCAGATAACGCCGAGATCCTTGGCGGCCAGATCGATCGCCTTGCCCAGGCGGCCGACCAGCTCGTCGATCTCGGCCTTGGTGATGACCAGCGGCGGCGAGATCACCATGGTGTCGCGCACCGCGCGGCTGACGACGTTCTGCTTCACGCAGTGGTCGCGGCACAGCGTGCCGGCGCGGCCTTCGGGCTTGAAGCGCGCGTGGCTCGCCTTGTCGGCGACCAGCTCGACGGCGCCGAGCAGGCCGATGCCGCGCACCTCGCCGACCAGCGGATGTTCGGCCAGGGTGGCGAGCTGCTGCTGCAGATAGGGGCCCACCTCCTCGCGCACCCGCTCGACGAGGTTCTCCTCCTCGATGATGGCGATGTTCTCCAGCGCCACCGCGCAGGGCACCGGATGGCCGGAGTAGGTGAAGCCGTGCGCGAACTCGCCGCCCTTCTCCCACAGCACCTCGGTCACGCGCTTGCCGACCATGACGGCCGACAGGGGCAGGTAGCCCGAGGTCAGGCCCTTGGCCAGCGTCATGAGGTCCGGCTTGATGTCGAAGGTGTTGCTGCCGAACCACCGGCCGGTGCGCCCGAAGCCGCAGATCACCTCGTCGGCGATCAGCAGGATGTCGTATTGCTTGCAGATGCGCTGCACTTCCGGCCAGTAGGTTTCCGGCGGCACGATGACGCCGCCGGCGCCCTGCACCGGCTCGCCGATGAAGGCGGCGACGGTCTCCGGGCCGAGCTCCAGGATCTTGTCCTCGATCGCCTTGGCCGCGGCCTTGCCGAACTCGGCCGGCGAGAGGTCGCCGCCCTCGGCGTACCAGTAGGGCTGGCGCACGTGATGGAAGCCGGGCAGCGGCAGGCCGTCCAGCTCGTGCATCGGCTTCATGCCGCCCAGGCTGGCCGAGGCCATGGTGCTGCCGTGGTAGCCGTTCGTGCGGCTGATGATGTTCACCCGCTCCGGCTGGCCGGCGAGCTTCCAGTAGCGGCGCACCATGCGCGCGATGGTGTCGTTGGCCTCGGAACCGGAGGAGGCGAAGAACACCTTGTCCAGGCCCTCGGGCGTGAGCGCCGCCAGCTTCTCGGCCAGCTCGATGGAAGTCGGCGTCGCGGTCTTGAAGAAGGTGTTGTAGTAGGGCAGCTCGACCATCTGGTCATAGGCCGCCTTGGCGAGGCGCTCGCGGCCGTAGCCGACGTTCACGCACCACAGGCCGGCCATGCCGTCGATGATGCGCTGGCCTTCGGAGTCCTCCAGCCAGACACCCTTGGCCTTGGTGATGATGCGGCTGCCGCCTTCTTCGGCGAGGCCGCGGAAATCGGTGAAAGGGTGCAGATGGTGCGCGGTGTCGGCGGCGCGCCAGACGGCGGTGGAGTTGCGGGCGCGCTTGGCGGCAGAAGTGCCCTGCTTGGATGTGCTGGTCATGACGGCTGTCCTCTGGTCCTGAATGGCGAAAAGGAGGGAAGGGTCCTTACCGGCAGGCGTTGACAGCCGTGCCGGGCCGTCCGGAACTAGGGGTTGTAGCCGATCCGGGCGCAGTTCAGCAGCAACTCGGTATGCCGGCACAGCCGCGAAACGTCGTGCGCGGCGGCAGGCTGGGTCGAGTGCTGTCTCAGGTTGCTGGGCATGACGGCTATACGTTTAGCAGAAGATGCTCGCGCTCCCAAGACGAGATCACCAGCTGGTAGGCATCCAGCTCGGCGCCCTTCACCAGGGTCACGGCATCGATGAAGATGGCACCGAAGATCGGCTTCAGCGCGCGGGTGCCGTTGAAGCGTTCCAGCGCGTCGTAAAGCGTGCGCGGCAGGGTGCGGGCAAGTCGGTAGGCGCTGCCTTCGATCGGCTGGCGCGGCTTCAGCTTCTCCTTCATGCCGAGATAGCCGCAGGCCAGCGAGGCGGCGATCGCCAGGTAGGGATTGGCATCGGCGCCGGCGAGACGGTTCTCGACGCGCCGCGCCGCGGCGCTGGAGTTGGGCACGCGCAGGCCCACGGTGCGGTTGTCGTAGCCCCAGTGGGTGTTGATCGGCGCGTCGTAGTCGGGCATCAGCCGGCGGTAGCTGTTCACGTTGGGGGCGAGCAGCGGCATGACCGTCGGCAGATAGCGTTGCAGGCCGGCGATGTGGCTGCGGAACAGCGCGGTGTCCTTGCCGGTCTTCGTGGAGAACAAGTTCCGCCCGGTCTTGGCGTCCAGCAGGCTCTGGTGGATGTGCATCGAGCTGCCAGGCTGGCCCTGCATCGGCTTGGCCATGAAGGTGGCGTAGACCTGGTGACGCATCGCCGCCTCGCGCACCGTGCGCTTGAACAGGAAGGCCTGGTCGGCCAGCAGCAGCGGGTCGCCGTGATTGAAGTTCATCTCCATCTGGGCGGCGCCGCCCTCGTGGGTCAGGGTGTCGATGTCGATGCCCTGGGCCTCGCAGAAGTCGTAGACCTCCTCGAAGATCGGATCGAACTCGTTCACCGCGTCGACGCCGTAGGCCTGACGGCTGGTCTCGCGCCGGCCGGAGCGGCCGATCGGCGGAATCAGCGGGTAGTCGGGATCGGTGTTCACATCGACCAGGAAGAACTCCAGCTCCGGCGCCACGACCGGCTGCCAGCCTTCTGCCTCGTAGAGTGCCAGGACCTGCTTCAGGATGTGCCGCGGGGCGATCTGCACCGCGCCTTCCTCGAAGTGATAGGCGTCGCAGATCACCTGTGCCGTCGGTTCGTCGTACCAGGGCACGATGCGGATGGTGGACTCGTCAGGGGTCATGTAGACGTCGCGCGTGGAGGCGCTGGTGACGTCGCCGGTCTCCTCGGGATACTCGCCGTTCACGGTCTGGATGAAGACGTCCTCGGGGATGCGCAGGCCGTTGTTGCGCATGCCGTCGAGGAATTTCTGGGCCGGTAAGATCTTGCCGCGGGCGATTCCGGCCATATCCGGGACCAGGCACTCGACCTCGTCGATCCGGTGCTCTTTCAAAAAAGTTTCAATGTCCTGCATGATTCCCTGCGCGTTGAAGGGCGCAGCGGGCAGTGCTGGGGGAGGGGACAGGGCCCGACGCGCGGTCTGTGGTGAACCGCTAGCACGGCCCCCGCGCGGCTGGCAAGCTGGCGTGACGTCCGGGAATCCGCCCCTGGCGGCGGGTCCAGGGCCGCTTCACGAGCGGCCGAGCAGCTCGTAGAGGGCCACCGCGGCGGCGTTGGAGACGTTCAGGGAGTCGATCGGCGCGCGGGTCGGCAGCTTCACCAGCAGGTCGCAGCGCTCGCGGGTGAGTCGCCTGAGGCCGCTGCCCTCGGCGCCGAGAACCAGGGCGACGGCGGCGCCGGGGGCGCTCTCGGCCAGGCTCTGCCGGGCCTCGCCGGCCAGGCCCAGGCACCAGAAACCCGCCTCCTTCAGGCTGTCGAGGGCGCGAGCGAGGTTCACCACACTTATATAAGGGACCACCTCCAGGGCGCCGGAGGCCGATTTGGCCAGGGTGCCGCTCTCCTCGGGGGCGCCCTTGTCGAGGGCGACCACCGCCAGGGCGCCGAAGGCCGCCGCCGAGCGCAGCACGTCCCCCACGTTGTGCGGGTCGGTCACCTGGTCGAGCAGCACGACGACCCGCCGGGCCCCGGAATCCGGCGGAGATGCGCCGAAAATGTCCTCCAGGGCCGGCTGATCGAGGGGGGCGGTGCGCAGGGCGAGGCCCTGGTGGACGCTGCCTTCGGGCAACAGGGCATCGATATCCCGGCGCGACAGCGTCTCGATCGAGAGGGCGCCGTGGCCGGGATGGCGCGCCTCCTTCAGGCGCTGGCCCCAGGTCTGGGCGGCCTCCGGGGTCGCCACCAGGCGCTCGGGACGGCGCTGCGGATTGGCCAGGGCCGCGGTAACCGCGTGGATTCCATAGAGCCAGAGCGGCGCCACACCAGAGCGGGGCCCGGAGCGGGCGCCGGCGCGCGGCCGGGACCGCGATTCGGCCCGTACGTGTCCGCCGCCGCCGCCCGGAGCGCCTCCCCGGGGCCGTGCCGGCTGGCCCCGGCCCGCGCCGCCCGGGGCCCGAAGGCCCGGCTTACCCTTGCGTTTCGCCATATCGGCACCTAGTATGCGGCCACAAAGCAACGGGTTCCATGTGCGTTCCTCCCGGCCGCTGCGGCGAATCGGTCGGATGGGGCGCTGTCGGCATGTTTAGAAGTTGACAGGCTGAATTAAATCAACATATTTCGCAACTCCATCGCACCGCCGGTTGCGTCGGCTGGAGGGGTGCCCGAGTGGCTAAAGGGGACGGGCTGTAAACCCGTTGGCTATGCCTACGTTGGTTCGAATCCAACCCCCTCCACCATCGTCCTCCAGTGGCCGGGGACTAGGTCATCGCGATTTCGCGGGATGGGTGAGCGGTGCGGGTGTAGCTCAATGGTAGAGCTCCAGCCTTCCAAGCTGGCTACGCGGGTTCGATTCCCGCCACCCGCTCCAACGTTGAGCGGGTCCCGGCGGGCGCCGGGGGTGGCTTGAGGACAGTACCGGCTGCGATCCGGGGCCGCTTGTGGCCGAAACGCAGAATTCAGAGCGCGCCTGAGACGAGACGGGAAAACTAGGGTAATGGCGAAGGAAAAGTTTCAGCGGACGAAGCCGCACTGCAACGTGGGCACGATTG
>DAIQBR010000095.1:3521-10810 GCA_036781105.1 Kiloniellaceae bacterium | reverse complement strand
ATGCCTTGGCTACGGTGGTGCGCACGGTGGCGGCGACCTCCGCCAAGGCGGGCGCCAAGGCCATCGTGACGGAGGACGGCGAGATCCACGGCTGGGTCGGCGGCGGCTGCGCGCGCGGCGCGGTGAAGCGGGCGGCGCTGGAGGCGCTGAAGAGCGGCAGCGCCAGGCTGATCTCGGTCTTGCCGCAGGAAGAGCTGGAGGCCGGCGGCGTGGCGCCGGGCGAGACGCGCGACGCGGTGCAGTTCCACCGCAGCGCCTGCCCGAGTGGCGGCAGCCTGGACATCTTCGTCGAGCCGATGCTGCCGCGCCCCGCGCTGGTGGTCTGCGGCGCCTCGCCGGTGGCGCGCGCGGTGGTCGAGCTGGCCGCGCGCAGCGGCTTTTCCGTCACGCTCGCCGCGCTGGCCGAGGACCTGGAAAGGTTCGCCGACGTCGAAAAGCTGATCGAAGGCTTCGACCTGCCGGCCGAGGAGGCGGGCGAACGCTTCATCGTGGTGGCGACCCAGGGCAAGCGCGACGCCGAGGCGCTGCGCGCGGCGCTGAAGACCGATGCCGGCTACGTCGCCTTCGTCGGCAGCCGCCGCAAGGCCGCGGCCTTGAGCGAGCGCCTGCGCGGGGAGGGTCTCGCGGCCGAGCAGCTCGGGCGCCTGCGCGCGCCCGCCGGCCTCGACATCGGCGCCATCACGCCGGAGGAGATCGCGCTCTCCATCATCGCCGAGGTGGTGGAACTGCGCCGCCGCGGCAGCCGCGGGCGCGCCGGGCGCGCGGCGTCGAGCGACGACGCCGCGTGACGCGCTGCCATGTGCGTCTGCCTCGCCCAACCGCACCAAGCACTACTCATCACAGCACCTGGAGCCGACCCCGCCATGGAGATGACCGGAAGCGAACGTATCGCTGCCCCGCGCGAACGCGTCTATGAAGCGCTGAACGACCCCGAGGTGCTGAAGGCGGCGATCCCCGGCTGCGAGTCCATCGAGAAGACCTCGGATAGCGAGATGACAGCGACCGTGGTCACCAAGGTCGGCCCGGTGAAGGCCAAGTTCCAGGGCGCGGTGACGCTCTCCGACTTCGACCCGCCGAAGGGCTATTCTATCCGCGGCGAGGGCAAGGGCGGGGCGGCCGGCTTCGCCAAGGGCGGCGCCAAGGTGCGCCTGGAAGAGGACGGCCCCGACGGCCAGGCCACGGTGCTGCACTACGAGGTGAAGGCCGATGTCGGCGGGAAGCTGGCGCAGCTCGGCTCGCGGCTCATCGACTCCACCGCGAAGAAGCTGGCCGGCGAGTTCTTCACCCGCTTCGGCGAGATCGTGGCGGGGCAGGCGGCGGACGTCGGCGCGCGGGCGGAAGCCGCGGTGCCGCCGAGCGCGGCGGAGACGCCGGGCGCGGCGATGCGCGGCCAAGCGGCCCGGGCCGGCGGCGGCAGGCTGTGGCTCTGGGGCCTCGCCGGCCTGGTCGTGCTGCTCGCCGTGGTGATCCTGCTGGCGCGCTAGCCGCCGTCCGGTTCGCTAGTCTGGGGCGCGGATTGTTCGGGACCGACGCGGCGGTCGCGGACAGGCGAGACGCCTGGCGTCCGCTGCCTGACTGTCGGACCCGTCTTTCCCCCGGGGCCGCCTGCCATCGATGTCCACCCTCACGCCAGACCAGCCGACGGCGCCGTCGCGTGCCCTGCAGGGCATCGTCTGCGTCGAAGCCGGCATGCTGTTCTTCGTGGTGCAGGACGCCATGCTGAAGACCATGCTGGGCGAGTTCACCGTGTGGACGCTGATCTTCGCGCGCTCCGTCGTCACGGTGCTGGTGCTGACGCCACTGATCCTGTCGCTGGGTGGCCCGCACCGGCTGCTGACACCGCTGTGGCCCCTGCACCTGGCGCGGGCCGTGCTCTTCGCGACGGGCTTCACGCTGTTCTACGCCGCCTTTCCCTTCATGGGCCTGGCGGAGGTCTCGACCATCTTCTTCTCGGCGCCGCTGTTCACCGCCCTGCTCGCCGCGCTGTGGCTGCGCGAGCGCATCGGCCCGCACCGGATCGGCGCGCTCTGCGTCGGTTTCGCGGGCGTGGTGATCGCCATGACCCCGACGGGCGAGACCTTCCAGTGGATCGCCGTGTTCCCGCTGATCTGCGCGGCGACCTATGCGGCCTCGCAGGTGCTGGCGCGCAAGATCGGCGAAAGGGAAAGCACGCTGACCGCCTGTCTCTACACCATCGCCTTCTCGGGGTGCCTGATCCTGCCGATGGGCTGGGCGGTGAACCAGGTGTTCGACCTGGGGGCCGAATTCCGTCACCTGCACTGGGCCTGGCCGACCGAGAGGCTGGCGGACATCGACCGGCTGGCCCTGCTCGGCTTTATCGGCATGGCCGGCTACATGCTGTTGTCGCGGGCCTACCAGGTGGCCAATGCCAGCCTGATCGCGCCCTTCGACTACACCTATCTTCCCTTCGCGGCGGTCATGGCCTTCATCCTGTGGCACGAGGTCCCGCCGCCGACGACGCTCACGGGCATGGCGCTGATCGTCGGCGCCGGACTCTACATCGGCTGGCGTGAGATCACCGCGGCGCGGCGCCGCGACGAGCCGCTGGTGGTCGCCGAGGCGGTGTTCGTGCCGGGCAACCCGGTGCCGGCGCCGTCGGAAGACCAGGTCCCGCCGCCGTGATCGCGGCGGGCGGCGGAAAACTGTGGCTGTGGGGGCTGGGCGCCCTGCCGGCGCGCTAGCCGCGGCACCTCGCGGGAACATCGGCGCGCCGCCCGCCGATGCTGTATGCTCTGCCCATCAACAGTTTCGCCTGCAACCTCAGCTGCAGGTGATGCCAAAGGAGAAACCGATGAGCGCAGAGCAGGGCCGGACCACCCACGGACGCGGCCGGTTGTACGACAACGTCATGGATACGATCGGCGACACGCCCTGTATCCGCATCAACTCGCTGGCACCGGATCATGTGGACCTCTACGTGAAGGCGGAGTTCTTCAATCCGGCCGCATCGGTCAAGGACCGCCTTGCCGTCAGCATCATCGAGGAGGCCGAGCGCAGCGGCGCTCTCAAGCCCGGGCAGACGGTCATCGAGGCCACCAGCGGCAACACCGGCATCGGACTGGCGATGGTCTGCGCCGCCAAGGGCTATCCGCTGGTGGTGACGATGGCGGACAGCTTCTCGATCGAGCGGCGCAAACTGATGCGATTCCTGGGCGCAAAGGTCGTCCTCACGCCGCGGGCGGCCAACGGCTGGTTCCTGGCGCGGCAATTCGAAACGGAGGCCAACGCGCGCATCCATGAGAACACGACCGCCCGCGAAATCCTCGCCGATTTCGAAGGACGGGGACTGGACTACTATGTCACCGGCTACGGCACCGGCGGCACCGTCTCGGGAGTCGGCCGTGTCTTGCGCGCCAAGTGGCCAAAGACCAAGATCATTCTCAGCGAGCCTGCCAACGCACAGCTGGTGGGCAGCGGGCGGGCGCAGGGACGCAACGCTGACGGGTCTCCCTCCGAGAGCCACCCGGCCTTCGAGCCGCATCCCATTCAAGGCTGGACTCCCGACTTCATTCCGCTGGTCCTGCAGGAAGCGATCGACAAGGGCTACTACGACGAACTGATTCCCGTGCCCGGGCCGGTCGGCATCGAGTGGTCGCGAAAGTTGGCCCAGCGCGAGGGCATTTTCACCGGGATATCCGGAGGTTCGACCTTCGCCGTTTCGATGCAGATCGCCGAAAAAGCGAAGCCCGGCGCCGTCATCCTTTGCATGCTGCCGGACACCGGCGAGCGTTACCTCTCATCGCCGCTGTTCGAGACAATCGAGGAGAACATGACGGAGGACGAGATCGCGCTGTCGCTCTCGACACCGGGTTTCCACATGCCGGCTGCCTAGACGCGCGCCATTTCGCGCTGCCACCCTGTCCGGCGCGCGGCGGATATCCCGGGCGGTAGAACCCTGGCTGCGGAACCCGGGCCATGGAACCCTGGCTACAGACTGGACATTTGTAAGTCACCTTGCAGGGCATTAGGTTGGCCGCGTGCCCCGCCGGGTGAACGACGAATCGACGATCGCAATCAGGGAGCGGGAATTTGGCCAGGAAACCTTCCACAGGCAGGACCGGGGCATCGAGCCGCAAGGGTGCCGCGAAGCGGGCCGCCGGCACACGGCCGGGCCCGGAGAGCCGCGGCGATGCCGAAGTGACGGCTCCGATCGCACTGGCGAGCGGCTCCGGCGCGCCGGAAAGCCACGAAAGCCAGACCATCGAGGTCGCCATCGGCGCCCAGGTGCGTGCCCTGCGCAAACGCCAGGACATGACGGTGGCCGAGCTGTCGGGGCAGGCCGGCCTTTCGGCGGGAATGCTGTCCAAGGTGGAGAACGGTGCCATCTCGCCCTCACTCTCGACCCTGCAGAGCCTGGCCGCCGCACTGAACGTGCCGCTGACGAAGTTCTTCTCCGACTTCGAGCAGAAGCATGACGTCACGCATGTAAAGGCGGGCGAGGGCCTGATCATCGAGCGGCGCGGCACCAAGTCGGGCCACCAGTACCGGCTGCTCGGCCATCCCTTTCCGGGCGATTTCGCCTACGAGCCCTATCACATTACTCTCACCGAGGAAGCCGATGGCTACTCGGCCTTTCGCCATGACGGGATGGAGTTCATCTACATCCTGGAAGGCGAGGTCGGCTATCGCCACGGCCAACAGATCTATTACCTGAAGCCGGGCGACTCGCTGTTCTTCAACGCCAACACGGCGCACGGACCCGAGGAGTTGCTGAAGCTGCCGCTGAAATTTCTCTCGGCGATCGTGTTCCGCCGCGAGGCGTGAGCCAGGCGGCGCAGGCCCCTTCTTCGCCTGGCGATGCCGGCCGGGCATTCTTCGACGAGGACTTTCCCGGATCGCCCGCGACTCGCGCCAAGCGGTCGCGCGACAATGAAGTCGTCACCCGCCGCGCCAAGTTGAAGCACAGTGGAGAGAGCGGCTACTGTAGACACCGGACAGGGCGGAAAAGACGAAACGCACTGAATTGCTGAACAAAACCTACTAGATGTCCCGCTTAATCCTGAAGGGGGGTTGACTCTCCCAGTAGAATGGTCGGACGCTGGCTGATATCGCGAACAGAAAGGGCAGATCTGTGGCGATTTCAGCGAGGCGCGTCGACGGTTCTTTCAGTGAGGCGCTGTACGATTTCATAGCGGGACACGAAGGTTATTCAGCCGGCGTCTACTGTGACGCCCGGGGCATTCCGATGCTGTGCACCGGGCACGCCATGCTGGCCAACACACCGGGCTGGCCGTCTTGCGACTCCCTGGAGAGCAATCTCGCTGCCATCGGCATCACCCTGACGCCGCGTGACCGGGCCCTGCTGATCGACATCGGTGAAGCACTGTCGCGCCATGACCACGCGGCGGCCCGTGCCGCGGTCGAGCGGCAGGGTTTCAGTTTCTCCATGACCCGGCTGCAGGCGCGGGCGCTGTTCGAACTGACAAGGCCGGACGTCGAAATCCTGTTGCAGCACAAGCTGGGCCGCGACCTGATGATGCGCCTGTATGGCTCGCGCGAGATGATCGCGCTGCTGTCGCTGGCCTATGACGACATCTCGGCGATCGGGCCGGACCTCGTGAGCGCGCTGCAGGAAGGCCGCCGCGCAGAGGTCTGGTACCTGATCCGCTTTGGCTCCAACCGCAGCAGCGATGCCAAAGTGCAGCGCCGCCGCGACCGCGAGGCGGAACTCTTCGGGCTGCTCGGCGAGTCGCCGCAGAAGGACGAGCGGGACGCCCTGGCCGAACTGCTCGACTCGCGCCGCGTGATGATGCGGCTGCGGCTGAAGGAAGTCGGCTTCGGCGATGACGCGATCCGCGAGGCGATTTCCGCCTGCTACCAAGAGGCCGGTCTGGAAACGCCGCCCTGCCTGCGCTCGCCCGAGGACGTGCAGGCCGCCAAGCCGCGCTCGCCGCGCAAGCCGCAGGGTGCGGCGAAGCGCGACGGCGGGCGCAAGCGCAGCAATCCCGCGCTGGTCGACTGAAGCTTCCACCGAAATTTCGACTGCAACGGAGGCCGGCGCAGCGGCGGCCTTGAACCGCTCCGCGCAAACTGCTATCTCCTGAGTTACCGTTGGGGTGCTCGAAAGGGCTGAGAGACGCTGCTGCGTCAACCCAATGAACCTGATCCGGGTAATGCCGGCGAAGGGAACGGGTCAGCCACACACCAGACGATCGATCCGTTTCTTCTTCTCCGGTCTCAAAAACGGGAGCCGGGAAGTGGCGCAAGCATGCGTGCAGGAACGGGGCGGCCGGGGCGACGTCGAAGAACTGTCCGTCCCCATCGCCCTGACGGTGGCCGGCTCCGACAGCGGCGGCGGTGCCGGCATCCAGGCCGACCTGAAAGCCTTCTCCGCGCTGGGCGTTTACGGCGCCAGCGTGATCACCGCCGTCACCGCGCAGAACACTTGCAGCGTCACGGCCGTGCACCCCGTTCCCGCCGAGGTCATCGTCGCGCAGCTCGACGCGGTCTTCGCCGACCTGGCGGTGCGCGCGGTGAAGATCGGCATGCTGGGCGGACCGGCGGCGATCGACGCCGTCGCGACGGCCCTGGCGGGCCGCGCGGTACCCGTCGTCCTGGACCCGGTCATGGTGGCGAAGTCAGGCGACGCGCTGCTGCCCGAGGCCGCCGTCGCGGCGCTGCGCGACCGCCTGCTTCCCGCCGCCGATCTGCTGACGCCGAACCTGCCGGAGGCCGCCCGCCTGCTGGAGACGGCGCCGGCGGAGAGCGAGGCGGAGATGGCGGCGCAGGGCCGCGCGCTCGGCGCCCTCGGCCCGGCGGCGGTGCTGGTGAAGGGCGGGCACGGCAAGGGCGCCACCTGCGTCGACCTGCTGGTGGGCCGCGACGGTGCGATGCTGCGCCTGGAAGCGCCGCGGCTTGCGACGCGCAACACCCACGGCACCGGCTGCACGCTGTCGTCGGCCATCGCCGCCGGCCTCGCCAAGGGGCTGGAGCAGGCCGAGGCGGTGCGGGCGGCGCATGCCTACCTGCAGGGCGCCATCGCGGCGGCCGACAGGCTGGCGGTCGGCAGCGGCCACGGCCCGGTGCATCACTTCCACGCGGTCTGGAGCTGAGGCGATGCGTGTGACCGTCATCGGCGCCGGCGTTGCCGGCCTGGCCTGCGCCACCGAGCTGATGGCGCGCGGCGCCGCGGTCACCGTCGTCGAGCGCGCCGGCGCCCTCGGCCCGGGCGCCTGCTCCTGGTGGGCCGGCGGCATGCTGGCGCCCTGGTGCGAAGGCGAGAGCGCCGAGCCCGCGGTGGTGCGCCTCGGCGCGGCGGCGGCGGACTG
>DAIQBR010000095.1:0-3487 GCA_036781105.1 Kiloniellaceae bacterium | reverse complement strand
GACGCGGCGCGGCACCCGGGTCGTCGCGGCGGGCCGCGATGCCGGCGAACTGCGGCGCTTCGCGGCGCGCACCGAAAACTTCGAAGCGGTCGACGCCGAAGCGATCGCCGCATTGGAGCCGGATCTCGCCGGGCGCTTCCGCCAGGGCCTGCACTTTGCCGAGGAAGCGCACCTCGATCCGCGCAAGGCGCTGCGGGCGCTGGCCGCGCGGCTGGAAGCGGGCGGCGCCGTGCTGCGCTTCTGCACCGACGCCCGGCACGCGCCGGCGGGAGACGTGACGCTGGACTGCCGCGGCCTGGCCGCGCGCGACAAGCTGCCCTAGCTGCGCGGCGTGCGCGGCGAGATGCTGCTGCTGCGCTGCCGCGACCTGAAGCTCACGCGCACGATCCGCCTGCTGAATCCGCGCATTCCGGTCTACGTGGTGCCGCGCGGCGGGGAAGAGGATGAGGACGGCCTCTACATGGTCGGCGCCACGTCCATCGAGAGCGCTTCGCGCGGGCCGGTCTCCGCGCGCTCGCTGATGGAACTGCTGAACGCCGCCTATGCGCTGCATCCCGCTTTCGGCGAGGCGGAGGTGGCGGAGATCGGCGCCGACGCGCGCCCGGCCTTTGCCGACAACCTGCCGCGCGCCCAGTGGGGCAGGGGGCGCGACGGCGACACCATCTACGTGAACGGGCTCTACCGCCACGGCTTCCTGCTGGCGCCGGCAGTGGCGCGCCGGGCGGCGGCCCTGGCCTTTGGAGAGAACGAGGAGAGCGATGCAGATCAGCTTGAACGGCAAGCCCTCTGAGGTAAGCGCCGGCCGCCTGGACCGCGTGCTGGAGGAGCTCGGCTACCAGGGCGCCAAGGTGGCGACGGCACTGAACGGCAGCTTCGTGCCGCGGCCGGCGCGCGGCGCCACGGAGCTGCGTGAGGGCGATGCGCTGGAAGTCATCGCGCCGATGCAGGGAGGCTGAGAGATGCGCGATTTCTATGGTGTCGACCTGGGCAGCCGCCTGATGCTGGGCACGGCTCAGTATCCTTCGCCCAAGGTGCTGGCCGAGGCGGTGCGGCGTTCGGGTGTCGAGGCGGTCACGGTTTCGCTGCGCCGGGAGGCGGCGGAGCGGCGCGACGGCGAGGCCTTCTGGGCGCTGATCCGCGAGCTCGGCGTGCGGGTTCTGCCCAACACGGCCGGTGAAGGAAGCCGTCACCACGGCGGAGATGGCGCGCGAGGTTTTCGACACGCCCTGGGTGAAGCTGGAGGTGATCGGCGAGGACGACTCCCTGCAGCCCGACCTTTTCGGCCTGGTCGAAGCGGCGGAGATCCTGACGCGCGACGGCTTCCAGGTGTTTCCCTACACCACCGAGGACCTGGTCGCGGCCGGACGCCTGTTGGACGCCGGCTGCCGGGTGCTGATGCCCTGGGGCGCGCCGATCGGCTCGGGCCTGGGGCTCAACAATCCCTACGGCCTGCGCTCGCTGCGCGCGCACTTTCCCGAGGCGGCGCTGGTGGTCGACGCGGGGATCGGGTTGCCGTCGCACGCGGCGGCGGCGATGGAGCTGGGCTGCGACGGCGTGCTGCTGAACACCGCGGTCGCCAAGGCGGGCGACCCGGCCGCCATGGCCGAGGCCTTTGCACATGCCGTCGCGGCGGGGCGGCAGGCCTTCGAAGCCGATCCCATGGAGCCGCGCGACATGGCGGCGCCCTCCACCCCCGTCATCGGCAAGGCATTCCTGGGATGACCCTCGATCCCTTCTATCCGATCCTCGACAGCAGCGGCTGGCTGCGGCGGCTGCTGCCGCTGGGAGTGAAGCTGGTGCAGCTGCGCGTGAAAGGACTGAGCGAGGAAGCAACCCGCGCAGAGATCCGCACGGCAAAGCAACTCTGCGCCGAGGCCGGCTGCCAGCTCATCGTGAACGACTACTGGCAGATCGCCATCGAGGAGGGCTGCGACTTTGTGCACCTGGGCCAGGAGGACCTCGACGGCGCCGATGTCGCCGCGCTCCGCCGCGCCGGCCTGTGCCTGGGCGTCAGCACCCACGACGACGCCGAGCTGGAACGCGCGCTGTCCTTCGATCTCGACTACGTCGCCCTCGGGCCGGTCTATCCGACCCGCCTGAAGCAGATGCCCTGGGCGCCGCAGGGCCTGGAGAAGATCGCAGAATGGAAACGCCGCATCGGCGGCCTGCCCCTGGTTGCCATCGGCGGGCTGACGGTCGAGCGGGTGGCGGGCGCGCGCGCGGCCGGCGCCGACATCCTCTCCGTCGTCACCGACATCACCCTGAGCGCCGATCCCGAGGCGCGCACCCGCGCCTGGATCGCGGCGACGCGGCCGCATGCTCAATCCGCCCTGTAAGGAACCCCGACCATGAGACCGACTGCCCTTGTTTCGCTGGTCCTGACGGCAATTTTCGCCGTCCTGCTGCAGGCCGCGCCGGCGGCGGCGGCCGAGAAGCTCACGCTGATGCTGGACTGGTTCGTGAATCCCGACCACGGGCCGATCATCGTCGCCGAGGAGCTGGGCTTCTTCGCCGAGCAGGGGCTGGAGGTGGAGGTGATCGCGCCGGCCGATCCCTCCGACCCGCCGAAGCTGGTGGCCGCCGGCAAGGCGGACCTCGCGGTGTCCTATCAGCCGCAGCTGCATCTGCAGGTGCACGAGGGCCTGCCGCTGGTGCGCGTCGGCACCCTGGTGGCGACGCCGCTGAACTGCCTGCTCACGCTGCAGGACGGCCCGGTGGAGACGCTGGCCGACCTGAAGGGCCGCAAGATCGGCTTCTCGGTCGCCGGGGTCGAGGAGGCGCTGCTCGGCGCCATGCTGAAATCGCACGGCGTGACGCTGGACGACATCGAGCTGGTGAACGTGAACTGGTCGCTGTCGCCTGCGCTCATGTCGCGCCAGGTCGACGCGGTGATCGGTGCCTTCCGCAACTTCGAGCTCAACCAGCTGGAGATCGAGGGCTTCAAGGGGCGCTGCTTCTATCCGGAGGAGGAGGGCGTGCCGGCCTACGACGAACTGATCTACGTCGCCAACCCGGAGAGCATGGATGCCGCCCTCATCGCGCGTTTCCTGGCCGCCACCGAGAAGGCGACGCAGTACATGGTGAACCATCCGGAAGCGAGCTGGGAGATCTTCGCCGGCACGGCAAAGGAATTGCAGGACGAGCTGAACGCGCGCGCCTGGCAGGACACGCTGCCGCGTTTCGCGCTCAGGCCCGCCGCGCTGGATCGGGGGCGCTATGCGCGTTTCGAGGCGTTTCTGCTTCAGGCCGGGCTGGTCGAGACCGCAAGGCCGGTGGACGACTTCGCGATGGAGGTCGGTTTCTGACCCTCAGGATGAGGAAGATTGAGAGTGGCATCGCAAAGGTCGCGCGAGCCTTTTTCCATCGTCACCCTCGGGCTGGACCCGAGGGGCCATTCATCGGTGCGCAGAGGCCCTTGCAAGCGTCGCAATGGATTGCCGGGTCAAGCCCGGCAATGACACCTGAATGAATGCGCGGTCTGCCTCTC
>DAIQBR010000094.1:4776-10844 GCA_036781105.1 Kiloniellaceae bacterium | reverse complement strand
GCGTCGGCGAAAACGATGAAGGGCGCGTGGCCGCCCAGTTCCAGGCTCAGGCGCTTGATGGAAGGCGCGCACTGCGCATAGAGCAGGCGGCCGATCTCCGTCGAGCCGGTGAAGGAAAGCGCGCGCACGCGGGTATCCTCGCACCAGGCGCCGACGATGACCGGCGCCTCGCCGATCACGACGTTGAAGACGCCTGCGGGGAAGCCGGCGCGCTGCGCCAGTTCCGCCAGCGCCAGGGCGGAGAGCGGCGTCTCCTTGGAAGGATGGGCCACTACGGCGCAGCCGACCGCCAGCGCGGCCGCCGCCTTGCGGGTCAGCATGGCATTGGGGAAGTTCCACGGCGTCACCAGCGCGGCCACGCCCAGCGGCTCGCGCCACAGCTCGACCTCCGCGTTGGGCAGGTGCGAGGTGACGCTCATGATGTCCGGCCGCTTGGCCTCCTCGGCGAAGTACTCGGCAAAGGAGGCGCCGTAGTCGATCTCTCCGCGCGCCTCGGAGAGCGGCTTGCCCTGCTCCAGGGTCATGATCAGGGCGAGGTCTTCCTTGTGCTCGCGCATCAGCTCGAACCAGCGGCGCAGGATGTCGCTGCGCTGCTGCGGCAGCAGCGCGGCCCAGCCGGGGAAGGCCTTGTCGGCGGCATCGACGGCGTGGCGCGCCCCCGCATCGTCCAGCGCCGCGACCTCGGCGACTGTTTCGCCGTTGGCGGGATTGAGCACGGCGAGGCGCCCGGCCTCTTCGCGCTCCATCCATTGCCCGTCGATGTAGGACGCGGCAGCCAGCAGGCCGGGATCCTGCAGGTTCGGCTGGCGGGAAACGGTCTTCAGCAAGGGCGTGGATGACATGGCAAACCTCCTGCCGGCACCAGATGCCGGGCAGACAGACGGGTTGATTGGGCGGAACGGGCCGAATGCGGCGGATACTATCGGTCGAAGCGAGGAAAGTGGCCCGATTTTGCTGCCGCCTGACCGGTGAATCCGCGCCGGCTTGCGGCACGCGGCTAAGATTCTTCGGCTACAGCTCTTCGGGCTCAGGGCGCGCAGCGGTGCCGCGCAGCAGCTCCAGCGGCGGCTGGGCCGACTTCACCGGCTTGGTGACCACGAAGGTGAAATAGCGCTTCACCCCGATGCGGCGCTCCAGGATGTCGTCGATCAGCTTCTGGTAAGCGGCCACGTCGCTGGCGACGATCTCGAGGAAATAATCGACGCCACCGCCGACGGCGACACAGCGCGTCACCTCGGGAATCGCCTGGATCGCCTCCTCGAAGCGGTGGAAGTCGCCGGCCTGGTGGCTCTCCAGTTCGATCTGCACCAGGAAGTGCGAGGCCGGGGCGATCTTCTCCAGCGCCACCTCGGCGTGGTAGCCGCGGATCAGGCCGGCCTGGTCGAGCCGCTTCAGGCGGTCCCAGCAGGCCGCCGGCGAGAGGCTCACCCGGCCGGCCAGGTCCGACTTGGTGATGCGCCCCTCCTGCTGGAGGATGGTCAGGATCTGCAGATCGCGGCTGTCGAGTTTCATGGCGCGATCATAACCGCGCCCGCAGCAGAACCGAAGAATCTTCGGTGGGCCGAAAGGAAGAATTCGGCGCTGCTGTGGACCGCCCACCGCCACCTGTAGGACACTGGGCCCATGCACAGAGCAACCGAACTTGCCAAGAGCGGCCGGGATTGATGGCGGACTGTCCCTACTGCCGCAAGCCCATCGACCCCCTGGCCACGCGCTGCCCCCACTGTCGCAGCGAGGTCCAACTCACGCCGGCCCTGGGCGCCGAACCGACCTTCTACACCCTGGTGATCGCGCCGGCCCTGGGGGCCGTTCTCATGAGCCTGATCTTCTGCCTGCTCTCGCCGTTCTCCGGCCTGGCGCTGCACGCGGCTCTGGGCGGGCCGACCGACCTGACGCTGCAAGACTACATGGTCGGCTTCGACACCCTGGCCGCGGTTGCGCTCATCGCGATGGCGCTCTCGGCCCTCTGCGGCTGGCTACGCCACCGGGACGAAAGCCTCGTGCTCAGCGTGCTGGCCTTCGCCACGCCCCTGGCCGTCCCGCCCGTGCTGGTCATCGCCTTCCAGATCGCCGGCATCACCGGTTCCGTCTAGCGCCGGGCCGGACGAGGTGACGGCTCTTCCATGGGATACAGGAAAAAATTGGCGCGCCCGGCAGGACTTGAACCTGCGACCCCATGCTTAGAAGGCACGTGCTCTATCCAGCTGAGCTACGGGCGCTTGAAGGCCTCGACGCCGGCGGCCCCGGAAGGGGCCCTTCAGGCCGATCTCAATGGGTCCAGCGACCCAGGCGATCGTACTTGAAGTTATCGGCATAAGCCTTTGGTTTTACTTTTCTTTCGTGAGGTCTTTCGACGCTGTACATGAGGCCCTCTTTCTGGGCGTAGGCGATCGCCTCCTCCAGCGTGTCGAAGCGCAGGCGCAGCTGGGCGCGGGTATCGGCGGAGGAGGTCCAGCCCATCAGCGGCTCGACCTGGCGCGGCGCCGTCGGCTCGAATTCCATGACCCACTGCCGCGTGGTCGCCCGTCCGGACTGCATCGCCGTCTTGGGCGGCTGGAAAATACGTACCTGCATGGATAGCCCCGGCATCTCTCAGTGATTCGCGGCGCATGATAGCCGCTGACCGGCCCCGCGCAACGGCTTTCCGACCGCCGGCCTGCCGCCGGGAAGAAGCCCCTTACGCCGTGGAGAGCAGCCTCTCCAGGGCCGGCTCGCCGGGCGCCTGGGCGGCCTCGGCGGGGGCGAAGTCGATGTGGATGTGGTTGCCGTCGGGGTCGTTCACGTTCACCTGGATGATGTCGAAGCCGGGCACCACGCCGATGCGGTAGGCCACGCCGTGGCGCTTCAGGGTGGCCAGGAAGTCGCCCAGCCCCTCGGCGGCGAAGGCGAAGTGCTCCAGCCGCAGCTCCCCCTTGGGGGCCGGCTGGGCCGGCACCTCGACCAGATGCACCGTCGGATAACCCCCGCTGTAGAGCCAGGCGCCGCCGAAGGCGAAGGGCGGGCGCGCGCCAAGCTGCATGCCCAGCACCTCGACATAGAAGTCCTGCAGGACCTGCAGGTTGGCGGTGCGCAGGTTCACGTGGTCGAGACGGTTGAGCGGCATGGCGAGGCTCCTTGCTTTGGGACCAGGATAGCCCGCTAGGCGGCCCGGTGCACCACCTCGAAGCGCTCGTAGAGCAGCGGGCTCCGGGCCTCGTCGAAGGGGATGCCGAGGATCGCGGCGCGGCGCGTGAAGTAGCGCCGATGGGCGTCGAGCCACCAGTCCCGGGTGCGCTCGCCCTCCCCCTCGTCCCAGGCAAAGCGGTCGTCCACCGCGATCAGCGGCGCCACGAAGGCCTCCACCGTGCGGATGGTGCAGCGCGGCCGCCCGGCCCCGTCGAGGATGATCCAGTAGTCGCCGAGGGCAGGCAGATGCTCGCCCAGCGCCTCGGCTTCGGCGATCCAGCCGACGGTGGCCCGCTTGGGGCCGCTGACCACCAGTTCGGCAAGCTCGTTGCCCATCGCTTCGGAGTCGCCGAAAGCGAAGGCTTCCAGCGCGACCTCGTCCGGCAGGCCCAGATCGGCGCGAGCCCGCGCGCGATAGGCCGCCACGGCGGCGTCTTCGGCCATGGTTCCTGCTCCTGTCTGCGCGGCGGTCGTGGGGTGGTCGGGGCGAGAGGATTCGAACCTCCGACATCCTGCTCCCAAAGCAGGCACTCTACCAGGCTGAGCTACGCCCCGGACCGCAGTTTTCCTAGGCTTTTCCGCCGTTTTCCACAAGCCCCAAATCGCCCCCGAGGGGACAAAAAGGGACCGCAGGGGCCATAGAGAGTCTCCATAGAGTCACCTCTGCTTGGCGCCCGTCCCGTCACACCGGCCCTGCGGGCCGTCGAGACGGGCGCTGCACGGCCCCCGGCAGCGCATCGCGCAGCAACGTCGCGAAAGGGTCCCGCTGCCGTGCTATTCTGGCGGCATGATTCGGACCCTCGCCGCCCTGGTCCTCGCCGCCCTCGCCGCGATCGCGCCGGCGCGGTCCTGCCCGCCGGGCGCCGGCGCTGGGCTGCCCTGGAAGGTGGAGCGGGTGGTGGACGGCGACACCGTGGCGGCCGGCGGCTACCGGATCCGGCTCTACGGCCTGAACGCGCCGGAGATCCGCGGCGTCTGCGATGAGGAAAAGGCCCTGGGGCGCCGCGCCAAGGCCCGCCTCGAAGCGCTTATCGCCGGCGCCGGGGTGGTGGAGCTGCGCCCCGCCCCGCCCGGCAAGTACAGCCAGATCCAGGCCTGGCTGCTGCTGGACGGCCGCGACGCCGCGGCGCAGCTCATCGCCGAGGGCCTCGCCCGCCCCTACCACGGCGGCGCCAAGCGGGGCTGGTGTTGATTTTTCCGACCTCCCGGGAGGGAGCAAAAATCAACATGCTCCCCGCGCAAAGAAAAAGGGCCGCTCCCGTGAAGGAGCGGCCCAGTGGTTTAGGAGAGATAAACGCCCAGGCCCAGCCACAGGCCCGGCCGGTACGGCGACCACCGCACCGGAGAAGGCGGGCGCCGGCCCGCCCTCCCCGCTGAGGCGCCTGAAAGACTCCCTAGCCGCCCAGCCTGAGCTGCGGCGGCGCCTCGATGCCGATCATCGCGGCAAGCTGGTCGCGCTTCTCCGCCAGGCGGCCGCGGCAGGCGGCCCAGCCCTCGGCCAGGGTGAGGGTGTCGGCCTCGATCGCCTTGGCGGCGGCTTGGGCGTCGCGGAACATGGCGCCGGCCAGCAGCGCCTGGCCGCCGGCGGTGCGCAGCCCCCGGGCGATGCCGCGCCAGTCGAAGACGGCCACCGTCGAGGCGAGACCCAGGGCGCGGTCCCTCACCGGCCCCTCGACCGCGCGGACGATGTCGACCACCGTGTAGAACATCTCGGTTTCGAAATAGAGCGTGCGCTCTTGCGTCTGCAGGCGCGCCACGGCGGACTCCAGCCGCGAGACCGAGCCGAAGGCGGCCTCCAGCTCGCCGGGCTCGGCGCCGTAGTAGCGCAGCCGGTAGCTGTAGACCTCGGCCGCCACGCTGGCGAAGAAGCACACGCGCAGGGCGCGCTGCTCGGGGGTGCCGGCGGCCACGATGTTGTCGGCCATGCGGTCCAGCAGGGACTCGCCCTCGGGCGCCGCCTGGGCCTCCTGGGCCTGGCCCAGGGCATCGGTGGGGGACAAGCCGGCAAAGCTGCAGCCGGCCAGCAGGAAAAGCCCCGCAGCCAGGGCCAGGATCACACGCATGGATCAGATCTCCTCGTCGTCTTCACAGGTTGCGGAGGGGTCGGCCGAGCAGTCAGCCGCCGGGCCGAGGACGCTGCAGCCCGCCGCCGCCAGAAGCAGCGCCAGCAGGATGCAGGCCGCCGCGCGGGTCACGCCTTGGGCTTCGGCAGCAGGGTGGCCTTGGTGGACGCCGAAACGCGGCCCCAGATCACCAGCAGGGCGCCGACCGCGCCGAAGGCCTTGTCGATGAAGCCGGCGCCTTCCTCACCGATCGAGGTCACGTCCTCGGGCGAGAGGTCCAGCCCGAGGGCCGGACCCAGCACCGGCAGCGCCATGATGATGGCGCCCCACAGGGTCTTTGACTTCACGATCCACTTGCTCTGGTCTTCCATGGTCTTGTCTCCGGTAGTGGGGAGGGGGTAGGATTCGCCATCGTCTGAATGACAGCCTCGATCGGCACGTCACCCGGGAGGGCGAGATGAAACGGGCGGGGGAAAGCCCCGCGGGCCAGGGCCGCAGCCGCGGCCCTTTGCCTGTCCGGGATCAGGCCTCGACCAGCTGGCCGTTGCGGACCCAGCCGTGCCAATGCCCGAGGGTGTGAACGGAGGGGGTCAGGGTCGGGGTGCCGGGGTTGCCGTCCCAGCCCCAGTGCTTGCCGCGCTCGTTGGGGCCGCGCTTCACCGCGAGGCGGATCGGCGTCCAGCCGCTCTTCACCGGGCTCGGAATGCCGAGCCAGATGTGAGTCGGCACGCTGTCCGGCCCTTGCTCCCAGCAGAAGTCGCCGGCCTGCGCGAGGGCGTCATCGTCGGCGACCAGGCGCAGCGGGATCGGCGCGTGGCCGTGGCGAGGTGTATCAGGCAT
>DAIQBR010000094.1:2529-4749 GCA_036781105.1 Kiloniellaceae bacterium | reverse complement strand
CGGCGCGAGGCCCAGCTCTCGCGCCATCTCGAGGGCCGAGTCCGCGCTGCCGTCCGTCCAGTTCTTTGCGAGTCCAGCGCGCGATTTCTCGACCTCGCAGAGCGGACACTTCTCGCCATCGAAGGCGGCGAGGCCGATGTCCTCGACGAATTGGCCGAGGATCATGTTGTGGGCCGCCATCAGCGGGTCGAAGTCGTCTTTCGTCGCCTCGCCCCTCGCCTCGCGCGCGAGAGACTCAACGGCCTCCTTTCCGCCGCGCGCGACAAGATGCGTCAGCCCCCGTTCCTCGATCGCAGCCCGTAGGCCGTTCCAGTGTTCTTGGCAGAACTTCATCACCCCAGCCCCTTCATCAGGTCCGCCAGGCTGCCGGCGGGCTTCGGCTTCGCCGGCCGCAGGTCCTGCCAGCCGCCGCCCGGGACCTCTTTGTGGACCCACTGGTAGGCGCGCCAGCGCGGGTCGTCGCAGCGGCCGAGGCCCAGCAGGTTGCAGACCAGGTAGTCGCCCTGGTCGGTGGCGAGCGCCAGCACCATGTGGCCCTGCATCTCGCCCGGCTTGCGCGGGTGCGGGCGCCGGCAGATCACCAGCGCCATGGCCTCCATCGGAAAGCCGCCGTCGTGCAGCAGGCGCCGCGACAGCGGGGCGTAGCCGTTGCAGTTCAGCCACAGCGCCTTGCGCCCGCTCATCGTGGTGAACTGCCGGGCGTCGTCCCACACGCTGTCAGGTTTCGGGTCGAAAGCGCAGTTGGCCTTCAGGTCGCGCAGCAGCCGGACCGTGCGGCGCCAGGCGACCTCGTCCCAGGCGATCAGCCGGCGCCGCCGGGCGTACATCTCCCGCGCCGGCTCCAGCACCTCCATCGGGCGCCCGGCGGGCAGGCGGGGCACGGGGGCGCTCGGGATGGTCAGGGCGGTCATTGCGCCACCCCCCGGGCCAGCAGCCACTGCACAGCAGCAAAAGCCGCCAGGGACAGGGCCACGCCCAACACCGAAATGGTGAACCACAGCAGCATCTTGTGAACGTCGTTGATGCGGCGGTGCAGCTTTTCGATGGAGGCCTTAAGCTCGCCCATCGTGTCGTGGGCTGCCTTCCAGCGTTCTCCGCAGTGTTCCTCGTGTTTGTTGATCTGCTGCCTTGCAAGGGCAGCCGACTGGCGCGCTTCGTGATCCACGGCAACCACGGCGTTCAGCCTCTCAGGCCCGTCTGCCATCTTTCCTCCAGACTGGACCGCTCGCCGGGCGGCTCAGCCGGCATGACCTCGTGCCAGCCGTCCCCGGCTGCAAAAGGACAGGCCAGCCCGCTCGGCAGCGTGATGAAGGCGGTGAAGGTGCCCCCGGGACTGACCAGAACCTCGACCAGCCGCCCGTTGGCCGTCACGCCCTGGTGAGTCAGCGTTTCGCCATGCTGGGCTCCCAGGCGGGCGAACAGTTGGTCCCGCGGCCAGCACTTCAGCTCAACGCCTTGCGCGGCGCCGGCGAGCCCGAGTCCGAGAAATGACACGGCCAAGGCGGAGCCGGCAGCGCGCCGCGAAAACAACGGCTTGCAGCCCGCGCACCGCAAAGGGGCTAGGACCACCCCCAAAAGAACCATCGCGGCAACCACCGCCACGTTGAAAAATCGCCTCGGCATTGGCCCCTCCCTAATAGGGGTTGGTGTCGGGTCCGTCGCCCCTGGGTTAGCGCTTTGGGGGCGGCGGGCCACTCTTGTCTTTCAACCTGTCTCCGCTAGGGTGGGCGGCATGAACGACAACCAAGACCCCGCCACCCATGGCGGCCCCAGCCCGCTCGGCCTGCGCCTGCTCGCGATCCCCTTCCTGAGCCTCGGCGTGATCGCGCTGATGGCTGCCGTCATCGCTGTGGTGCTCTGGTAGGCGCCGCCGGCTGCTTGCCCTCCCATTTCTGGCGGGTGATCACCCCTTCCTCGATCAGCAGCTCGGCCAGGGCCTCCGCCGCGCTGGGCGCCGGGTCCTCGGGCGCCGGCTCGGGCGCCGGGTCCAGGGTCAGCGCGCCGCCGGCCACGCGCCAGTCGCGCGGCCCGCCGCCGGGATGCACCGCCGCGAAGGCCTGCGGCCAGCGCGCCTCAACCCGAGCGACATGCGCGCTTGCTTCCTTGGCGGTGTCGTAGTCCTGGTACTTCACGACGCGGCCCTCCGCGTCCCAGGCGACGATGGCGAGTTGGTTCTTCATATCCTACTCCGCGAAGAGGCGGGCCTTGCCGCCGTCGAAA
>DAIQBR010000094.1:0-2495 GCA_036781105.1 Kiloniellaceae bacterium | reverse complement strand
AGCGTCAGTGCCGATGGAGATGGTCAGGCGCAACGTCGTCGCCTCGCCGGTCAGCGACTTGGAGCCATGAACCAAGCGCGTAAGAGCGAGATCCTCGTAGCTGTCGCCGCCGACCGCGACCCAGGTGTTGGTCGCCGGATCAACCAGGAAAAGCTCAATAATGCCGTGGAATGAGTTGGCGGCGGCAGTGCTGCTGTATGCCAGGGAAAACCCGTTGGTTACGCTCGTGATCACCGCCACGTTGCTACCGTGCGACAAACTCGCCGATCCCGTCGCGTAGCCCGCCGTCTCAATGCCGCCGGAATCGCCAAGTTGCACAAGAGGATTGCTTGTTCCATTGGTCGACAGATCGGACACGATCAGCGTGAGACGCTTCGCGCCCGGCGGGATGGCGAAGTCCTTCGAGGTGCCCGAGGTTAGCGCGGTCGTTGAGCTAGCGCTGATTCCCTCCGGCGCCGTCACCGCCGTGCCGTCCGCCTTGGTGTAGGAGGTTATGCGGTGCTGCGTGGTGGTCTCGGCCAGCACCTCGAAAACGTCGCCCGCCGCCGCGGTGATGTCGGCCCCGCCGGGGCAGATCAGGTTGGCGCCGTTGGTCAGGGTGAAAGCCCCGTCTGCTACCACCCGCCGCGTCGCGCCGGCCTGCGGGGCGGTGCCGAGCCCGGTGATCGTCGCGGTGCCGGTGACGTGGATGGTGTTGCCGTCGCTGGCCCAGATGTTCGTCGTGGTGGCCGAGGCGACCGCCGAGCCCTTGGCCGCGTTCAGCGCCGCCGCCAGCGTGCCGCTGATCGCCAGGGCGGCGCCGGCGTAGGCGCGGAAGGTGTTGGCCGTGGGGTCGATCTGGCCGACCGCGATGTCGTCGCTGCCGTCGTAGCACTTCAGCACCCAGGGGCTGGACGTGGTGTCGATCCAGAGGCCCTTGCCCGGCAGCCAGCCGGGGCGCGAGGTGCCGGCGTTGCTGGCCAGCAGCGACTTCAGGATCTGCGCCAGCGGCACGCAATAGATGTATTTGGTGCCGCTCGCCCAGTTGATCTTCGAGCCGGTCGAGGAACTCAGCAGGTTGCGCGTGAGGGTGCCCGCGCCGGTGTCCAGCACGCCGAAGCCCTCCTCCCACTCCGAGGGATCGGAGGCGTTCTCGCAGTGGTAACCGGCAATGTCCCCGTTGCCGAATCCCGACTGCGCCGAAGCGAAGCCGATGAAGCCCGACTGCGCGCCGGCCAGCGTGTAGGCGCCCGTCCCGGTGATGGTGGTCGTTTCCTTGATTTTCGGACCGAACATCAGGCAACAAGCTCCTCGATGCGCAGGCTGAAGGAGTAGCGCTGGAAGAAATCGTTAATGAACGGCGAGGTGGTGCCGCGCATCAGGCCGTGCAGCATTTCGCAGTGCAGGAAGGTGGTCTCCTCCGGGTTCTGCACCACGAAGACGTCGCGGCTCGCCCCGTGGGTCAGCTGCAGTTGGTAGATGCCGCGGCGCACGTGGAACAGGTCCGCCTTGGTCTGCAGGCGGAACGGCAGGGTCTGCACCCTGTGAGTGGGCCGCTGCAGCGGGTGCAGGTGGCCGGCCACCCCCTCGTCGATCGGCGAGGGGTCGATGATTCCGATGCCGCCGCCGAAGTCGATGTTCACCGAAGGGGCGAAGGCCTCGGCCAGGATCACCCGGCCGATCTGCACGTAGCCGTCCGGGTTGCCGCTGTCGGCGATGTCGATGCGCCACCAGCGGTAGCTCTGCTCGGCGAAGCTCAGCAAGCTGTGCTGCACCTCGCCGGGCGGCTTGCCGCTCGCCGGGTAGGCGTCGACCGCGCCGCTGTCGAAGTCCGGATCGGCGGTCAGGTCGCCCTGGGTGTCCGCCAGGCGCAGCCGCACGGTCGCCGCGGCGCTGAGGTTGTGGCCGATCACTACCGCGAAGGTGAGCGGCTGGGCGCTGCCGAGGTCGCCTTCGATGTGCACCGCCGCCGGCGTGGAGAAGCGCGCCTTGCGGCCCGGCTGCAGGTCCAGCAGGTTGGACAGCGGGTAGTTGGCCGCCACGGCGGTGGAAGCCTCCAGCGTGCCCGCGTCGAAAGTCCGCGACCCGGCGATCAGGATCCGTCCCATCTCACCCCCACAGCACCAGGCCCCCTTCGTTGCGCGACAGCTCCTCGCGCAGGCCGATCACCTGGCAGGTCTTCGGGTGGCCGTAGCGGCCGTTGATGTTCAGCGTCACGGTATCGCCGGCCCAGCGCCCGCGCAGGCCGCCCAGGCGCCCGAAGGTCCAGATGTCGCGGTCGGGCCCGTAGAGCGCCAGCAGCCGCGCCGCCTCCGCCTGGGCGTCGCTCTCGAAGGCGAAGTAGGCCTCGACGGTCAGCGAACGGGCGCCGCGGTGGCGCGCCCGGATGGTCGAGTCGCTGGCCGGTGCATAGCGCCGCGCGTTGCCGTAGCGCGCCTTGTCGGGGGCCTCGCTGGCCAGGTCGTCGGCCGACTGCACCAGCCAGGAGACGCCCCAGCCCATGCGGACCTGCCAGA
>DAIQBR010000093.1:2626-10859 GCA_036781105.1 Kiloniellaceae bacterium | reverse complement strand
ACGCCGCCGCCGTCGATGCGGGGCTCGTGCGCCGCAGCCTCAGGCTCTGCGCTACCGGTGGTGCGCCGCTCACTGCCGGGCTGTCGGAAGCCTTTGCCGAGCGCTTCGGCGTGCCCATCGTGCCGGGCTACGGCCTCCCCGAGACCAGTTCCATCGTCGCCTGGGGCGGCAACTGGGGGGGCGGCGGCGAGCGCAGCCGCCGCGGGCTTACGCCGACCACCGTCGGGCATGTCGTGCCCGGTGTGGAGGTGGTGCTGGACGACGGGGCCGGGCGCAGCGCCGCGCCGGGCGCACAGGGGGAAATCCTGGTGCGCGGTCCCGGCATCATGAAAGGCTACCTCAATATGCCGGAGGCGAGCGCCCGGGCGCTGGCGGGCGGATGGCTGCGCAGCGGCGATCTCGGGCGCTTCGACGAGGCCGGCCGGCTCGACATCCTCGGGCGCGCCGACGACAAGATTCTGCGCGGCGAGGAGCACATCTATCCGGCCGAGGTGGAGGCGGTGCTGAAATCCCATCCCGCCGTCGCCGAGGCGGCGGTGATCGGCATTCCCGACGCCTACCTGGGCCAGGAGGCCAAGACTTTCGTGGTGCTGCGCCCTGGCGCTGCGCTGGCCGGCAGCGAGTTGCTTGCCTGGCTGGCCCGCGAACTGCCGGATGGCAAGTGTCCCGGCGTGGTCGAATTCCACGACGTCCTGCCGATGACCTCGACCGGCAAGGTGGCGCGCCACGCGCTGGTTAACCTTAACGCGCAGGCTGCCTGATGGGTCGGCGCCGCTAACAAATTCTACAGGCCCTGTGGGCTAGCCTGTTCCTTCGCCGCAAATCTCAGCCATGAAGAGACAGGCGAGGGCATGAACCGCAACAACACCATCGTCACGCGCAAAGAGCGCCGCCGCGACCGCCGCCGCCTGCTGGGGCTGGAAGCCACCCTTGGCGGCGACCGCGTTCAGCTCACCGATCTCAGCGCCCGCGGTTTCGGCGCCGCGCTCGATGCCACCGACCGGCGGCCACATGACTACCGTATCGGCCAGCGGCTGCGTCTCGACCTGCAGTCGGAGCAGGGCGACAGCCTGTCCCTGTCGGTCGAGATATCGCGCGAGATGGGCGAGAACGGGGTGATCGGCGGGACTTTCCTGGGCCTCACCGACGAGGCCTACAACGCCATCGAGGCCCTGCTGACCGGGCGTTTCAACCGCGACCGCTGATCTGCCGTGCCGCAACGGAACAGGGCGCCCCGTGGCGCCCTTGCTGCTCTGTGTCCTGGCGGTTGTCCGGAGGTAGCGGACTGCTTTGCTCAGCTGCCCTGGGCGACCTGGGTGCCCACCACCGCAGGCTTGCGGGTGTAGAAGATGTGGCGGCCGATCGTCGGGCCCTCGGCGAAGGCTTTGCGCCACACCGGCTTCACGTAGTCGGCGTGGTACCACAGGGCGCCGCGGGAGGGATCCTCGGCCCGGCCCCAATAGACCTTGCTGGCCAGTTCCGTAGCCTCTTCCCAGGCGAGGTCGTCTTCCACAACGTCGGCCTTGCCGTCGCAGTACCAGGAGAACTGGCACTTGTGCAGCACCTCGTCGGTGCCGTCCTGCACCACGCCGCAGACCGTGTCGGGGAAGTACTGTGAGGCGACCCGGTTCATCACCACATGGGCGACCGCGAGCTTGCCGGCGAGCGGCTCGCTGCGGGCCTCGAAGTAGATGTTCTGGGCGAGGCAGGTCAGCTCCTCGCGCAGCTTGCCCGGGTCGGACGTGAAGCTGGCGGCGAGCTGCTCTTCCAGGTCGAGCTGGCTGAGGCCGACTTGGCGCACATAGAAATGATCGGGATCGATGTCCTTGACGTCGACGGGGATAAAGCTCTGGGCCGTGACCCTGGTCCAGGCGTCGTCGACGTCATCGCTGCTGGCCACGCTGGCCAGCGCCGCGCCGGCGATGAGGCAGGCCAGCGGCGCGCTGATCGCCGAGCAAAGGGCTTTCGCGGAAAGACCGTGATGGTGCTTGCCGTACTGCTGCCCGGCCAGCCGGCGCGCGATGGCACTCCAGCTTTTCCGGGGCTGCCGCAAGGCGGCCAGCATGTTTGCAATCCGACTCATCTAACGTCCGATTCCCTGTGAACGACCTGCGAACCGCGCCTGGTTTTTTGCCGGGGCCGGCCTCCTGGCCGGCTGAGGACCCCGAAGGTTTAGCGGGTCCTGAAAAGTCTTAACGATCCGGCGGGCGCTTCATCCGCTGGGAAAGGTTTACACAATCTTAATCGGCCACATCAAGAAGAATCGTATTATATTTGAGACGAATTCCCCCTAATTTTTCGGTAAATTAACTATTAATCTTATATATATTCAAAAAGACAAAACGTAATTGTGAGAAACAAAGTTGCCTTTGCTAGTTCAATACTTGTAATTATCGCCGTAGAGGGTCGTCCGAATTGATGAATGTTTGCTGGATACTACAGTGCGGCCAAGAATTTTCCGTTCGATTACAGGTGATCTCGCGCTTGCAGAACGACGTTCTGCCCGCCTTCTACTAGAATCCCGGGGGTGGAACTTTGCCGGAGGAGCGAGTCTGTCGGCACCAATACTAAGCCCGTCGAACCGCCCCCGGCGGGCTGAGGCTGAGGGCCGCAGAGACCGCCCTGGCGAATCGCCGGGGTCAAATTTGAGACCGGGTCCCGAGTCGCCGCCGGAAGTTAACAGGACTGGTAAACGGGCCCGGGCGGGGCAGGGGGATCAGCGCAGCCCCTTGGCGCTGCCCAGCGGGCGTAGCGGTGCCCGGTGGATGCCGCACTCGATCTTGTCGCTGCCCGACCAGCGTCCGGCGCGCGAGCCCGCGCCGCTGCCGGTCGCTCCCTCGACCCTGGACGTGCAGGGGGCGCAGCCCACCGAGGGATAGCCCTGGACGCCCAGGGGATGCCGCGGCAGGTCGCGGTCCGCGAAGGCCCGGGCGAGGTCCTTCGTTTCCCAGGTCGCCAGGGGGTTCACCTTGATGCGCGAGCCGGCGGCCTCGAAGAGGCCGAGCTGGCCGCGCTGGCCGCCCTGGAAGCGCTTGCGTCCATTGATCCAGGCGCTGAAGCCGGACAGCGCGCGCTCCAGCGGCAGCACCTTGCGCAGCTGGCAGCAGAGATCCGGATTGCGCCGCCACAGGGTGCCGTCGCCGTCGGCCCAGGCGAGATCGTTGTCTGCCGGCGGCACGCTGCGCACGTCGGTCAGGCCGAGCTTCTCGATCAGCCGGTCGCGATAGGCCAGGGTCTCTGGAAAATGCTTGCCGGTCTCCAGGAAGATCACCGGGGTCGCGGGGTTCACCTGGGCGACGAGGTCCAGCAGCACGGCGGACTCGGTCCCGAAGGAGGACACCACGGCGATGCGGCCGGGGAAGATCTCGTTGACGCCGGCGTCGAGCAGCGCGGCACCGTCGAGCCGGCCGTAGCGCAGTTCCAGCAGACGCGCGCGCTGGTGCAGGCGCAGGGCGTCATCCTGGTTGGCCGGCGGCCGCACGACCAGCGGCGGTGCGGCCAGCGGCGGTGCAGAGAGTGGCGATAGGGCTTGCGTCACGCGCCGGGCCTCCTGCCGTGCCGGTGCTAGCCGGCGTTGTGGGACGCGCTCCGGCGCAGCGCGCCGAGCGCGGCGCGGCTGTTGCCGGTCGGCTGGTACCACCGGGTGAACTCGGCCATGGCTTGACGCCAGGCCTCGGCGGCCTGGTCGCTGGCGACCTCGAAGCTGTCGAAGCCGCAGCGCACCATGAAAACGAGCTGGTCGCGCAGCACGTTGCCGACGGCGCGCAGCTCGCCCTTGTAGCCATGGCGCTCGCGCAGCAGCCGGGCGTAGGAATAGGCGCGCCCGTCGCCGAAGCGCGGAAACTCCAGCGCGATGAGGTCGAAGTGCTCCAGGTCGTCGGCGATCTGCGCCGGCGACTGGTCGCTCTTCAGGCGCAGGCCCAGACGCCCGTTGTGGCCGCGCAGGCGCTCGCGCCCCTCCTGCCACTGCTCCAGCGTGACGATGACTTTGCCTTCCGGCGTGGCATCGCTCTCTTCCGCCAGCGAGGTCCAGGAGTCTTCGACGATCTCGCCGTCCTTAAGCAGTGGCATAGAGCTTCTCCTTGAAGGGCGCCTGGCCGACGCGGGCCAGGGTATCGTTGAAGCGCTCGCCGTCACGGCGCTGCTCCAGGTAGGTGGCGACGATGCTGTCGATCGCGTCGACCACGTTATCGTAGGAGAAGGCCGGACCGATGATCTTGCCGACGGCGGCGTTTTCGTCGGCGCTGCCGCCCAGGGTGATCTGGTAGAATTCCTCACCCTTCTTGTCGACGCCGAGAATGCCGATGTGGCCGACGTGGTGGTGGCCGCAGGCATTGATGCAGCCGGAGATCTTGATCTTCAGGTCGCCGATCTCGTGCTGCCGCTTCAGGTCGCTGAAGCGCTGGGTGATGCGCTGCGCGATGGGAATGGAGCGCGCGTTGGCCAGGTTGCAGTAATCCAGGCCGGGGCAGGCGATGATGTCCGACACCAGGCCGACGTTGGGCGTGCCCAGGCCGTGGGCTTCCAGGGTTTCCCAGACTTCGGCGAGGTCGCTGAGCTTCACGTGCGGCAGCACCAGGTTCTGCTCGTGGCTGACGCGGATCTCATCGAAGCTGAGGCGTTCGGCCAGATCGGCGACGACGCGCATCTGCTCGGCGCTGGCATCGCCCGGCGCCTCGCCCTCCGGCTTCAGCGAGATGGTGACGCAGGCATAGCCCGGCGCGCGGTGTGCGGTGACGTTGGAGCGTACCCAGCGGGCGAAGTCGCGGTTTTCGAAGCGGCGCGCCTCGAAGGCCGGCTGGTTCGCGTCCAGCGTCTCGAAGGCCGGCGGCGCGAAGTAGTTCTCGATGTGCGCGATCTCCTCGGCCGGCAGGGTAAGGGCGCCGTCCTTGATCTGCAGCCACTCGTCTTCGACCAGGTCCTTGAAGGCCTCGGCGCCGGTCTGCTGCACCAGGATCTTGATCCGTGCCTTGTAGAGGTTGTCGCGGCGGCCGAGCTGGTTGTAGACGCGCAGGATGGCTTCCAGGTAGCTCAGCAGGTGCTGCTTGGGCAGGAACTTGCGGATCGTCGTGCCGATCACCGGGGTGCGGCCCAGCCCGCCGCCGACGATCACCTCGAAGCCGATCTCGCCCGCCTCGTTGCGGCGGATCTGCAGGCCGATGTCGTGGAAGCGCACGGCGGCGCGGTCGTTCGGCGCGCCGGTGATGGCGATCTTGAACTTGCGTGGCAGGAAGGAGAATTCCGGGTGCAGGCTCGACCACTGGCGCATGATCTCGGCGTAGACCCGCGGGTCCTCGATCTCGTCGGCGGCAGCGCCGGCGAAGTGGTCGGCGGTCACGTTGCGGATGCAGTTGCCGCTGGTCTGGATGGCGTGCATCTCGACGCTGGCGAGGTCGTCCAGGATGTCCGGCACGTCGTCCAGCTTGGGCCAGTTGTACTGGATGTTCTGGCGCGTGGTGAAGTGGCCGTAGCCGCGGTCGTACTTCTCGGCGATGTCGGCCAGCCTGCGCATCTGCTTCGACGACAGCGTGCCGTAGGGCACGGCGACGCGCAGCATGTAGGCGTGCAGCTGCAGATAGAGGCCGTTCATCAGGCGCAGCGGGCGGAATTCCTCTTCGCTCAGCTCACCGGAGAGCCGGCGCTCCACCTGTCCGCGGAACTGCTTCACGCGCTGCTGCACGAAGGCCAGGTCGAATTCGTCGTAGCGATACATGACTCAACGGTCCTTTCAGGCGGCCCGGCTGCGCGGCTTCGGGGCACCCTGATTCTTACGGTGATCGGCGCGCACGGTGGGGCCGGCGGCGCGGATGATCTCGCGCGTCGAGAGCGGCTGCAGAATGCCGTCGATCTCGGCCACCGGCATGGCGTAGGGCGAGATGACGAGGCGGGCGGACACGTCTTCCGCCGCCTTGGCCAGCATCTCCTCGACGACCTTGGGGTCTTCGCTGATGCGGCTCTCGTTCAGGTGCGGCGACCAGGTGCCCTTGGCGGTCAGGTAGACGACATCGCCTTCGCGCAGGCGATTGGCGGTGACCGCCTGCAGGCTGGTGGTTGACTTGCGGCTCATGGCGGCGGGCTTCCTTAGACTGCGAGCGCGCGCGGCAGGGCCGCGGCGGCGTTCTGAAGTTCGGCGGCGAGATCGCTTTCCAGCGCGCGGCGCGCGACCTCCCCGATGATGATGAGGGCAGGGCCCGCGATGCCGGCCTCCTGCAGGCGGCCTGCCAGTTCTTCCAGCCGGGCGGTGACGACCTTCTGCTCGGGGCGGGTGCCGTTTTCGATGACGGCGACGGGTGTCGCCGCAGAAAGGCCATGTTCGATGAGGCGCTGCGCCACCGTCCCGGCGGTGGAAACGCCCATGTAGACGGCCAGCGTCTGCTTGCCTGCGGCGAGACTCGCCCAGTCGAGCTCCGGCTCTCCATCCTTGGCGTGGCCGGTGAGGAAGGTGACCGCCAGCGCGGTCCCGCGCAGAGTCAGCGGAATGCCCGCCGCCGCGGCGCAGCCGGCGGCGGCCGTCACGCCCGGCACCACCTCGACGGCGATGCCGCGGGCCTGCAGGTAGTCCATTTCCTCGCCGCCGCGCCCGAAGATGAAGGGGTCGCCGCCCTTCAGGCGCACCACGCGTCTGCCGGCCAGGGCGTGCTCGGCCATCAGGGCGTTGATCTCGTCCTGCGTCTTGGCGTGGTTGGCCTTGGACTTGCCGACATAGATGCGTTCGGCGTCGCGCCGCGCGTAGTCGACGATCTCGGGGCCGACCAGCTTGTCGTAGAGCACCACGTCGGCCTCCTGCAGCCGCCGCAGCGCCTTGAAGGTCATAAGATCCGGGTCGCCCGGGCCGGCGCCGACGATGGCGACCGAGCCGCCCTCGATCTGCTGTGCGGCACGCCCGTTGATGAGGCTCAGCATGGCCTCGCGGGCGCCGGTCTCGTCGCCGGCCAGCACCTTGTCGGCGACCGGCCCGCTGAAAAAGCGCTCCCAGAAGCGGCGGCGCTGTAGGCCGTCGCCGATCTGGGCGGCGACGGCGCCGCGGAAGGCGCCGGCGAAGCGGGCGAGGCGGCCGAGGTTGGCCGGCAGCAGGGATTCCAGCCGGGCGCGGATCTGGCGCGCCAGGATCGGCGCATCGGCGCCGCTGGAGATGCCGATCACCAGGGGATCGCGGTCGATGATGGCGGGGGTGATGAAGGTCGAGAGTTCCGGCCGGTCGACCACGTTGACGGGCACGCCGGCGGCCTGGGCGGCCTCGGAGACCGCGGTATCGATTTCATCTCGGCCGCTGGCGGCAATGACCAGGCCGCAGCCGGCGATGTCGGCGGGGGCGAAGGCCCTGGCCTGCCAGTCGATGCGGCCCTCGCGGGCGAGCCCGACGATCTCGTCCACGGCGCCGGGGGCCACCACCAGCGGCCGCGCCTCGGCTTTCAGCAGCAGGCGCAGCTTGCGGGCGGCCGCCTCGCCGCCGCCAACCACCAGGCTGGGGCGGGTCGAAAGGTCATGGAACGCCGGGAAATATCGCATGGCACGCCGTCCTGGTCTCCTGATGCCGCCCTGGGGTTCACCCTTTCGGCAGCCTGCGGCTGACGTCCGTTGCGCCAGCCTCTATTTCACGGTGAAGGTAGGGTGAAAGTGGATAATTGTCCAGTATCTACTGTAAAAAGATTTATATTCACATATTATAAGTGTGTTAATTGATTTTGTCGCTGTTGCGGCGGCGGGCGGCCATCGAGGGTGACAGGACGCCCGCGCCTGCCGTATCAAGAAGGCTGGTTCCCTTGGAGAGTCGCCGATGTTCCTCAGTCCCCGCCTGCGTCTGACCCCGGGTTTCCGCCTGATCCTGGCGCTCGGCATTGGTGCCGCGGTCTCCGGCTGCTCCATGGCGCCCTTTCAGGTCCAGGGCTCGGACGCGGCCCAGGCCTCGGCCAGGGCGCAGGCCGGCGACAAGCTGCCCCGGCTGCGGCCGCGCGCCTACGGGGTCTGCTACAGCGAGGCGTTCAACGAGCTCGCGGACGTCGAGGCCGAGGCGGTCTATCTCTGCGAGGGCGGGCGCATCGAGAGGCTGGACGAGGATTTCTTCTGGAACGGCTGCTCACTGACCCAGCCCCACCGCATCAGCTACGTCTGCCACCCCGCCGACAAGGCCAAGCGGTCCAGCACCAACAGCGGCAGCTAGGCCGCCTGCCACTCCGCCGCGACGTCCGCATCGGCCTCGGCCGGTGCGTGCCGCCCGCGCAGCGCCTCGAAG
>DAIQBR010000093.1:1112-2616 GCA_036781105.1 Kiloniellaceae bacterium | reverse complement strand
CCCGCGCCAGCAACCTTCCCAGCGCCCAGACCGCCATGGCGCGGACCAGCGGCGATGCGTCGTCCAGCAGGTTTTCCGCGCTGGGCGCCAATGACGGGTCGCCGCTGTTGCCGAGGGCGATGAGAACGTTGCGCAGGAAACGGTCGCGGCCGATGCGTTTGATGGGGGAGCCGGCGAAGACGCGGCGGAAACTCTCGTCGTCGAGTTCCGCGAGGTCTTTCAGGCGCGGCGCGGTGAGCTCGGCGCGCGGCAGGAAAGCGGGCTCCTCGGCGCGCTGCGCGAATTTGTTCCACGGACAGACCGCCAGGCAGTCGTCGCAGCCGTAGATGCGGTTGCCCAGGGCCACGCGAAACTCAGGCGCGATGTGTCCCTTGTGCTCGATGGTGAGGTAGGAGATGCAGCGCCGCGCGTCGAGGCGGTAGGGGCCGAGGAAGGCCTCGGTCGGGCAGATGTCGAGGCAGCGCCGGCAGGACCCGCAGTGGTCGGCCTCCGCTGCGTCGCGCTCCAGCTCCAGGTCGGTGAAGACCTCGCCGAGGAACAGCCAGGAGCCGAGATCGAGGGAAACCAGGTTGCTGTGCTTGCCCTGCCAGCCGAGCCCGGCCGCCTGGGCCAGGTGCTTTTCCATCACCGGCGCGGTGTCGACGAAGACCTTCACCTCGGCACGCAATTCCTCGTGCATCCAGCGCGCCAGCGCCTTCAGGCGCTTCTTGATGAGGTCGTGGTAGTCGGCGTTGCGCGCGTAGACCGAAACGCTGGCGCGGTCGCGGCGTTCCAGCAGGGCCAGGGGGTCCTCTGCGGGCCCATAGTTCTGGCCCAGCACGATGACGCTGCGCGCCGCCGGCCAAAGCGTTTGCGGGTCGGCGCTCCGCTCGGCGTTGCGGGCCAGCCAGTCCATGTCGCCGTGGCAGCCTTGCGCCAGGAAATCGAGGAACTCGCCGCGCGCGGCGGCGGCCACTTCGGCAGGGGCGAAGCCGACGGCATCGAAGCCCAGCGCCAGCGCGCGCTCGCGAATGCGCTGCTTCGGCCCGCCGGAGGGCGGGCTGTCAGAGGGCGGGGATATCGCCTTCGCCCTGCTCTCGCTCGAAGTCGGCAATGTAGTCCTCCAGCCGGCCAGCCGCGATGGCGCCGCGCAGGCCGGCCATGAGCTGCTGGTAATAGTGCAGATTGTGCCGGGTCAGCAGGATCGGACCAAGCATCTCCTTGGCCTTGAAGAGATGGTGCAGGTAGGCGCGGCTGTAGTCGCGGCAGCTCGGGCAGGGGCAGTCGGCGTCGAGCGGCCGCGGATCGTCGCGGTGGCGCGCGTTCATCAGGTTCAGCACCGCGCGGCGGGTGAAGGCCTGGGCGGTGCGCCCGCTGCGCGTCGGCAGCACGCAGTCGAACATGTCGATGCCGCGCCTGACGGCGCCGACGATGTCGGCCGGCTTGCCGACACCCATGAGGTAGCGCGGGCGATCTTGCGGCAGCAGCGGTACGGTGACGTCGAGGGTTTCGAACATCGCCTCCT
>DAIQBR010000093.1:0-1064 GCA_036781105.1 Kiloniellaceae bacterium | reverse complement strand
GATCTCGATGAGCGCCTCGGCGGAGCGCCGGCGCAGCTCGGCATAGATGCCGCCCTGCACGATGCCGAACAGGCCGTAGCCCGGCCGCTTCGTGAAGGCTTGCTTGCAGCGCGCGGCCCAGCGCATGGAACGTTCCATCGACTCGCGCGCTTCCGTCTCGCTCGCCGGGAAGGGCGTGCATTCGTCCAGCACCATGGTGATGTCGGCGTCGAGCTGCTCCTGGATTTCCATCGCCCGCTCCGGCGTCAGCGCGTGGAAGGAGCCGTCGAGGTGGGAGCGGAAGGTGACGCCTTCCTCGGTGATCTTGCGCAGCTCTTCCAGCGACATGACCTGGAAGCCGCCGGAGTCCGTCAGGATCGGGCCCGGCCAGTTCATGAACTTGTGCAGGCCGCCCAGCTTCGCGACCCGCTCGGCGCCCGGGCGCAGCATCAGGTGGTAGGTATTGCCGAGGATGATCTCGGCGCCTGTCTGCGCGACCTGTTCCGTCGTCAGGCCCTTCACCGTGCCGGCGGTGCCGACGGTCATGAAGGCCGGGGTCTCGACCGTGCCGTGCGCGGTGGAGAGCTGCCCGCGCCGCGCGGCGCCGTCGGTCGCGCTGACGTCGAAACCGGTGCCGCTGTGCGTCATGCGCCCCGCTCCTGCGACGTTTCCGGTTCCAGCAGCGAAGCGTCGCCATAGGAGTAGAAGCGGTAGCCCGCGGCGATGGCGTGAGCATAGGCCGCTTCCATGCGCGCCTTGCCGGCGAAGGCGCAGACCAGCATGAAAAGCGTCGAGCGCGGCAGGTGGAAGTTGGTCATCAGCAGGTCGACGACCCTGAAGCGGTAGCCCGGCAGGATGAACAGCGCGGTCTCGCCGGTAAAGGCGCTCACCTTGCCGTCTTCCGCCGCGACGCTTTCCAGCAGACGCAGCGCGGTGGTGCCGACGGCGACGATGCGCCCGCCCGCCGCGCGCGCGGCGTTGATGGCCGCCGCAGCCTCGCTGCCGATCTCGCCGGTCTCGCTGTGCATGCTGTGCGCTTCGACCTCTTCGGTCTTCACCGGCAGGAAGGTGCCGGCGCCGACGTG
>DAIQBR010000092.1:10632-10863 GCA_036781105.1 Kiloniellaceae bacterium | reverse complement strand
CCGCCGCTTTCTGGCCCGGCCCGCTCACCCTGGTGCTGCCGCGCCGCGCGGACAGCCGGCTCTCCCTGCTGTGCAGCGCCGGCCTGGACAGCCAGGCGGTGCGGGTGCCGGCGCACCCCCTGGCCCGGCGCCTGCTGGCCAAGGCGGGAGTTCCCCTGGCCGCGCCCAGCGCCAACGCCTCCGGCAGGATCAGCCCGACCACGGCGGCCCACGTGGCGGCCTCGCTGGGCG
>DAIQBR010000092.1:8465-10577 GCA_036781105.1 Kiloniellaceae bacterium | reverse complement strand
CCGCGCCTGGCCGCAGGATCGCCGGCGATCCTGCGGCCGGGCGCGGTGACGGTGCAAGACCTGACCCCGGTTTTGGGAGAGGTCGTGGCCGGCGGTGAAGCGGCGGAGAAAGGTTACGCCGAAGGGCTGAAAGGGCCGGGGATGCTGGCCAGCCACTACGCGCCCGGCCATCCGGTGCGCCTGGACGCCACCGAGGTCGCCGGCGACGAGGCGCTGCTCGCCTTCGGGCCGCAGGTGCCGGCGGGGGCCGCCGCGGTGGAGAACCTGAGCGCACGCGGCGACCTGACCGAGGCGGCGGCGGGACTCTTCGCCGCCCTGCACCGCCTGGATGCCCTGGAGGTGCGGGGCATCGCGGTGATGCCGATCCCGGAAGAAGGCCCCCAAGGCGGACTGGGCGCGGCGATCAACGACCGGCTCAGAAGGGCGGCGGCGCCCAGGAGGTGACCGCCACGGCAGGCGTCGTGACGGCGGCGCCCCCTCATCCTCCTACGCCGGCCTGCGGCCAGCTTCGCAGGACAGGCCCAGCTTCGCCTAAGCTCGCCCTTCGGGCTCGCCAAGGCTGCGCAACCCTCTCCCACGGAGGGGAGAGGGTAAACGCGGCAGACTCGCCAGGGCGGGCCGGAGCCCGTAGATTCAGGCGCATGGATGCAAGGACACCGAAGACACCCGATATGGACGCGCTGAAGCGGGAGCTGGTCGACGCGCTGGGCGACAAAGCCGTGGTCAGCGAGCCCGACGCGCTAGCGCCCTATCTCGCCGAGCAGCGCGGACGCTACCAGGGCGCGGCGCCCTTCGCGGTGCGGCCGTCCTCGACGCAAGACGTCGCGGCGGCGGTGACGCTGTGCCGCGCGGCGGGCGCCGCCATCGTGCCGCAGGGCGGCAACACCGGGCTGGTCGGCGGCGCGGTGCCCTTCGCGGCGGACAACGCCGTGCTGCTGAACCTCGGGCGCCTGAACCGGGTGCGCGAGGTCGACGCCACCGACTACTCGATCACCGTGGAGGCCGGCTGCATCCTGCAACAGGTGCAGGAAGCGGCGGCGCAGGCCGACCGCCTGTTTCCCCTGAGCCTGGGGTCAGAAGGCTCCTGCCAGATCGGCGGCAACCTCTCGACCAACGCCGGCGGGGTGCACGTGCTGCGCTACGGCAACGCGCGCGACCTGGTGCTGGGCCTGGAAGTGGTGCTGCCGGACGGGCGCATCTGGAACGGCCTGCGCGCGCTGCGCAAGGACAACACCGGCTATGCGCTGAAGCACCTCTTCGTCGGCGCCGAGGGCACCCTGGGCATCATCACCGCGGCCTGCCTGAAGCTGTTCCCGCGCCCGGCGGAGACCGAGGTGGCCTTCGTCGCGGTGCGCGATCCCGCCGCCGCCGTCGAGCTGCTGGGGCGCGCAAGAGCGGCGACCGGCGACCGGGTGAACGCCTTCGAGCTGATCCCGCGCATCGGCCTCGACTTCGCGCTGAAGCACGTTGCCGGCACCGAGGATCCGCTGAGCGCGCCGAACGACTGGTACGTGCTGCTGGAGCTGGCCTCGGGCCGGCGCGACGGCGCGCTGCGCGACAGCCTGGAGGAGTTCCTCGCCAAGGCCATGGAGGACGGCCTGGTGAGCGACGCCGCGCTGGCCGCCAACGAACGCCAGGCGCAGGCCTTCTGGGCGATCCGCGAGGCCATCGTCGAGGCGCAGAAGTTCGAGGGCGGCTCGATCAAGCACGACGTCTCGGTCGCCGTGTCCAGGACGCCCGAGTTCATCGCGCGGGCGACGCAGCTGGTGCAAGAGCTGGTGCCGGGCATCCGTCCGGTCACTTTCGGCCACGTCGGCGACGGCAACATACACTTCAATCTCTCGCAGCCGGAAGGCGCCGACCGCCAGGCCTACCTCGCACGCTGGGAGGAGGTCAGCCGCGCGGTGCACGAACTTGTCGTCGAACTGGACGGCTCGATCTCCGCCGAGCACGGCATCGGCCACCTGAAGGCGGCGGAAAACGCGCACTTCAAGTCGGCGGTGGAGATGGACCTGCTGCGCCAGGTGAAGCGGGCGCTGGACCCGGACAACCTGATGAACCCGGGCAAGGTGGTGGCGTAGCCCGGCGCCCGAAGCCGTCGCCTTCTGGTGT
>DAIQBR010000092.1:0-8423 GCA_036781105.1 Kiloniellaceae bacterium | reverse complement strand
AGCTCCGGCTTCGCGCAGGCAGGCTTGATCCGGCAATCCACGTCAGCCGCGAACACCATAGCCCGCTTGAGAGGCTCCAGCGCTCGGCTGAATGGATCCTCGGGTCAAGCCCGAGGATGACAATCCAGGAGTGGGTGCGGGCCGGCACTAAGTGTGAGGCCACGCGTTTCAGCGCGCTTTCGCCGTCGTCGCCAGCACGATGCCCGCCGCGATGGCGGCAATGCCCAGCGCATGGAAGGGCTGCAGGCGTTCGCCCAGGAAGACGAAGGCGAGCAGCGCGGCGAAGACCGGGATGAGGTGGAGGAAGAGACCGCCCTTGCTGGGACCCAGCACCTCGATGCCGCGGTTGAAGCAGAGAAAGGCGACGATTGAGGCGAAGACCACCACGTAGGCGACCGCCAGCAGCGAGTCGGTCGTCACCGGCATGGAGCGCACGAAGAAGCTCTCCCAGAGATAGACCGGCAGCAGCATGAACGCTGCCAGCGTCATGGTGGCGACCAGCAGGGACTGCGGGTGCAGGCCCGCGGGCCGGCGTTTCAGCAGCACGGTGTACATGGACCAGAAGAACACGGCGGCCAGCATGATGAGGTCGCCGGCGTTGAACTGCAGCGTCAGGAGCCGGGCCGGATCGCCGCGCAGCACCACGACGGCGACGCCGGCCAGCGACAATGCGATGGCCAGCAGCAGGCGCGGGGTGACGGCGTCGCGGTAGAGCACCCAGGCGAGCAGCGGCACCAGCAGCGGACAGATGGCGATCAGCAGCGCCGCGTTGGTCGCCGTGGTGTAGTTCACCGAGAGATAGAGCGCGGTATGGAAGGCCGCCATGCCGAAGAAGGCCAGCCCGGCAAGGTTCTTCCAGTGGCGGCGCAGCGCCGGCCAGTCGCGCCGCAGCCGCGGCCAGGCAAAGGGCAGGAAGAGCCCGAGCGCCAGCACCCAGCGCCAGAAGCTGAGACCCACCGGCGGCACCTCGGCGTGGACCAGGCGGCCGATGAAGATGTTGCCGCCCCAGCAGGCCGAGGAAACGGTGAGCAGCAGGGCGGCCAGCAGGGGCGAAGGGGATCTGGTCTGCACGGGAAAAACCGGGTGGAGGGGGCGAAAGGGGCGGCCGGCTAGTCGAGCTTCTTGCCGTCGAGGTCGCGCTTGTCCCGGGCGCGCTCGGTGGCCGTCTTTTTGCGCTCGGCCTTGCTGCGGCCGAACTGCGTCCGGTTGGCCGCGGCCTTGGCTTCCTTCTCGGCGCGCGCGCGGCGCTTTTTGGCCTGGCGCAGGTTCACGATCTCGCTCATGCCCCGAAGGTAGGCGATGCGCGGCGCCTTGTCAGCAGCCGTTGCCAGTCACCCTGCCCCCCTGCAGAGCAGAATGCCTGACACGAGGCAAGCGCCTGGTCTAGACTTGCAGCGTCGCGTGCCTTTCTGGACCGATCTGGAATCGACCATGACCATAGCTATACGGCTCCTTCTCCCCCTCGCCCTGGCCTTGTTGCTGACCGCCTGCGGCACCATTCCGCACCGCAATCCTCTGCCCCAGAAGGGCGATGAGCTGGCGTCCATCCCCGGCCTGCCGGAAGATGCGCGCTTCTGGGGCGACCAGGCGCCGGAGCTGCTGCTCGAACGGCTCAGGACCTGGTCGCCGGAGCAGATGCAAGCCTTCATTCCAACCTGGTATGGAAAGTCGCTGAACTTTCTGGCGATCTCCGGCGGCGGCCAGGACGGCGCCTTCGGCGCCGGCCTGATAAACGGCTGGACAGCCTCGGGCATGCGGCCGGAATTCCAGATCGTCACGGGCATCAGTACCGGCGCCCTTTCGGCACCCTTCGTCTTTCTCGGTCCCGACTACGACGACAAGCTCAAAGAGGTCTATACCACCAAGTCGACCGACGACCTTGTCGAGTCCCGTGCCTGGACCGTCATTGCCACCGGCGATGCCGCCTTCGACAACGGAAAGCTGCGCGCCCTCATTACAGACTACATCGACGACGAAATGATCCGTCGCCTGGCGGAAGAATACCGCCGCGGCCGGCGCCTGTTCATCGGAACCACGAACCTGGACGCCGGACGCCCGGTGGCCTGGAACATCACGTCGATCGCGGCCAGCGCGTATCCGCAAAAGAAGAAACTCATCGTCGACGTTCTGCTGGCCTCCGCCTCGATTCCGGGCGTCTTTCCGCCGGCCCTCATCGAAGTCGAAGTCGATGGAAGGGCCTATGACGAGCTCCATGTCGATGGCGGTGCCGTTTCACAGGTCTTCGTTTATCCGAGCACTCTCGACTTCCACGCTGTTCTCGAAAGGCTCGAAGTCAAGGAGCCTTTCAATATCTACGTCATCCGAAATTCAAAGCTGAAGCCGGAGTGGAAACCGGTCGAGGCGGACATCTTCGAGATCACGTCGACTTCGGTCTCCTCGCTGATTCGAACACAGGGGTTGGGCGACCTCAGTTCGATCTACCTGCTCGCGCAGCGCGACGGCGGCACCTTCCAGCTTGTCTATGTGCCCGACGACTTCGATGTCGACTATGACGAGATGTTCGATCCGGACTACATGCGAGCGCTCTACGACCTTGGCTACGCAATCGGGAAAGGCGGCATCGACTGGGCGCAACTGCCGCCCTCGGTCGAGACGGTCAGGATCGAGTAGGCAGGAGACGGAACGGTCAGGCGGGCGCCGGAGGACTCTCGCCCTTCAGGGCGGCGTTCTCGGCGCGCAGGCGCTGCAGCTCTTCGCGCAGCTGGGAGAGCGCCGGTTCGAGCTCTTCCAGGGTGTAGCGCTCCGGCAGGTGCTGCGGGCAGTTCCAGTCGAAAGCCTGAACGGTGATGATCACCGCGCGCTCGGGCCGTGCCTTGTAGGCGGGATCGTGCAGGCGGGCGACGAGCTCCGGGTCGTCGGCGGCCTCGACGATCCTGGCGTGGCCCCAGACCTTGAGGCGGCGGCGGTTGGGATAGTCGACCAGGATCATGGCGACGCGGCCGTCGCCCTTCAGGTTGCCGACGGAGAGGTACTGGCGGTTGCCGCGGAAGTCGGCGTAGGCCAGCGTCCGCGCGTCCAGCACCTTCAGGAAGCCGCGCGGGCCGCCGCGGAACTGCACGTAGGGCCAGCCGGTCTCGCTCACGGTCGCCTGGTAGAAGCCGTCGCGGCGGGCGATGAACTCGGCCTCGGCCGGGCCGAGGGCATCGCGCGCGTCGGTCTCCTCGGTGAGAAACTTGGCGTAGGCCGTGGCGGAGCCCTGGCGGGCCTGCTCGGCGAGGACCTCGGGCGTGAAAGCGATCTCGGCGAAAGCGCGGGCCATGGGAGCCTCCCGAAGCGGCGGTGTCTGCTGGAGAGAAAGATAGGCCCTGTGCTGAATTAGAATAATATGCCAAGCTTGCACTACTCTATTCCATTTACCGGAATAATTATGGACCGCTTCCGCGAACTCCAGACCTTCCTGGCGGTGGCCGAGGAAGGCGCCTTCAACGCCGCCGCGCGCCGCCTGCGCGCCTCGCCGCCGGCGGTGACCCGCCAGGTGACGGCCCTGGAGGCACGCCTGGGGGTGCAGCTGCTGGCGCGCACCACGCGGCAGGTGAGCCTGACCGAGGCGGGCCGGCGCCTGCGCGAGGACGCCGCGCGCATCCTGGACGCGCTGGAGGAGGCGGAGTCCGCCGCGGCGGGGGTGCAGGCGGTGCCCAGCGGCGAACTGAGCCTCACCGCGCCGGTCATGTTCGGGCGGCGCTTCGTGGCGCCGATCCTGCGCGACTACCTGGACGCCCATCCGGCGGTGACGGCGCGGGCGCTGCTCATCGACCGCAACGTCTCGCTGCAGGACGAGGGCCTGGACGTAGCGCTGCGCATCGGGGCGCTGGCGGACTCCGCGCTGACCGCGCTGCGCGTCGGCACCCTGCGCCGCGTCACGGTGGCGGCGCCGGACTACCTGACGCGGCGCGGCAGGCCGCAAACGCCGGACGACCTGCGCGAGCACCGCACCGTGTTTCCCACCGGCGTCGCCGAGGTGGCGACCTGGACCTTTGTGAAGGGCGGCCGGCGCAAGACGCTGCGCCTCGCCCCTGCCCTGCGCATCGATTCCATCGAGGCGGCGGTCGACGCGGCGGTGGCGGGCTGGGGAATCACCCGCCTGCTGTCCTACCAGGTGGCCGACGAGATCGCCGCCGGCAAGCTGGTGGAGGTTCTCGCGGACTTCGAGGACAACCCGATCCCCGTGCACCTGCTGCACGCCGAGGGCCGCCACGCGACGGCCAAGCTGCGCAGCTTCCTCGACTTTGCCGCCGAGCGCCTGCGCGGCGAGGCGGACCGGATGATGGCGCGGTAGGAAGCCACCAAAATCGTCATTGCCGGACTTGATCCGGCAATCCATTGCGACGCCTGCACCGCCCTTGCCAGCGGACGAATGGATCCTCGGGTCAAGCCCGAGGATGACACTAAAAATTAGCTACTGCAGCGCGTGGTCGAACAAGCGGCCGCAGCCGGGGCGGGGGGCATCGAGGCCGGCGAGGCGCAGCATGTGCCAGGCCAGCGCCTGGTTCGAAGAGACCACCGGCTTGCCGAGGCGCCTTTCGGCTTCTTCGATGATGCCGGCGGCGCGCAGGTTGGTGCAGGCGATGAAGACGGCGTCGCTGGCGCCGCCGCCGAGTTCGACCGCCGCTTGCAAAATGCTCTCCGGCGTCATGGTGGCGACGATGCCGTCGTCGGCCACCTCGAAGGAGCCGAAGGCGACGATGTCGCAGCCGTCGGCGATGAAGTTGTCGCGCATGGCGGCGGAAACCTCCGCCACGTAGGGCGTGAGGAAGGCGATGCGGCGCGCGCCCAATGCCCGCAGTGCGGCCTTGGCGGCGGTCAGCGGATTGCTGACGGCGACGCCGGGGCGCACCGAACGCACCGCCGCGGCGACGCGCTCCTCGCCGATGACGGTGGCGCCTGACGTGCAGGCATAGGCGATGACGTCGAAGGGCACCGCCGGCGGCAGCAGGTCGACGGCCTGCGGCAGTGCGGCGGCCATGGCGGTGAGGGACTCGGTCGTCACCTCGCGGCCGCTGGGCACGCGGCTGTAGTGCACGCGGAGGCCGCCGGGGCCGTGTTCGGCGCCGAGCAGGCGAGGGAACTCGGTCTCGACGATCTCGTCGGTCTGCAGCAGGACGACGCCGAAGCGCGCGGCGGGCGCCGCGGCCGGGTTGGCGATATCCGTCGCATAGTCGAGACGCATCGGGTCTTCCCCACTAGATGATCGGCAGCTAGATAACTGGCAGCTCGGGCGCGGCGCGCCGCGTCAGCAGCCGGCAGCCCTCCTCCTCTATCACGATGTTCTCCTCGTGCACCATGACCTTGCCTTCGGCGAAGGTCATGCCGGGCTCGAGGGTCAGCACCATGCCGGGGCGCAGTTCGGTCGTGTCCCAGGCGGTGTTGGAGGGCCACTCGGTGAGCTGCATCCCCAGACCGTGACCCAGGCGGCCGACATCGTTGTCGCGTGCGCCGCCCGCCGCCAGCACGTTCTGCATGGCGGTGAAGAGGTCGGCCGCGGTGGCGCCGGGGCGCGCGGCGGCGAGCCCCGCTTCGGTCGCCTGCCAGCAGACGCGGTAGGCGCGCTGTGCTGCTTCGTCGGCGGCGCCGATGGCCCAGTTGCGGTCGAAGTCGCAGTAGTAGCCGTCGAAGGTGCAGCCGGTATCGAGGATGAGGACGTCGCCGCCGCGCAGTTCGCGCCCCCGCGGCGGCGAGATGATGTCGCCATAGCCGCCCGGCCCGGCGCCGCCGACGAGGTAGCGCACGTCGTCGACGCCCTGCGAGAGACACTCGATCTTGAAGGCGCGGAACACTTCGACGTCGCTCTGGCCCGCGTGGAAGAGACGCGGCGCGGCTTCGAAAGCCGCCGAGACGGCCTCGCAGACGAAGGCGATCTTCCCGATCTCGCGCGGGGATTTGATGGCGCGCAGGGACTTGAAGATGGCCGTGCAGTCCTCAAACACCGCGCCGGGCAGCGCCGCCTGCAGGGCCTCGAACTCCGAGAGCGGCATGCGCAGGTAGGTCTCGCGGCCCTTCAGGATGCCGAGGCGCGGCGTCCTGCCGGCGAGTTCGGTGATCGCTTCGGCCAGCAGCGAGAGCCCGTCGTCCTCAGGCTGCGGCGAGGACCAGCTGCGGATGTCCTCGACCCAGGTCCGCGCCATGCAGTCGGCGCCGATGGTGGGGATGACGGCGACCGGCTTGCCGGCCTTCGGCAGCAGCATGTACCAGGGCCGGGTCGGGCTCTGCCAGAACTGGGTGAGGAAGCCGGAGAAGTAGCGCAGCTCCACATCGGTGGTGAGCAGCAGGGCATCGAGGCCGGCAGCGGCCATGGCGGCCTGCGCCTTGTCGCAGCGCGCGGCGAACTCGGCCTCGGGGAAGCCGCGCGGCGGCGGGGCGGCAAGTGACTCCAAAAAGCTAGAACCTTCCCTAGGTCGTCCACCCAGCCCAATCTCGCAAAAACAGAAGGGCACAGGCCATCTTGCCAGTCCGTGAAAATACTATGGCAGGATATCGCCCCCTTCAAGGATGGTCGATAAGACCATACAGTGCGTCGGCCAATTGTGGATCCTTCATCGGAGAACCCTCACAATCCGATGATTTGACGACCTTCTCTGCCCGAGCCAAAAAAGAAAGCGTAGAGTCCGGGTCGACGCTTCTGGCACGCTGCACCAACTCATCGGCAGTGACCTCATCGTTAAGACGCCATTTCTTGACCGATGCGAGGCTTGTGAGTGGGAGCGGGTGAATGGGATCGATCGCCAGTGCGTGCTCGTACGCCCAGGTGGCCCCTTCCCAATCGCATAGGTTCAGCCTTATCCACCCAAGATTGTTGTACGCGGAAAGCCTCATAGGATCCACGACCAGTGCCCGCCTATAAAACACTTCTGCCTGACCATAGTCCTTGAGAAAGAAGTGTGTGTTGCCACGGTTCACTATCGCCGCGACGAATTCGCTATCAACCGCTAGAGCTTTGTCAAACTGTCGCCCCGCACTTTCATAATCTTCGTTGTCGAGAAACATGTATCCTAGCAAATTGTATGCCCATGCTCGGTCCCTATGGCCGTTTCGGACCATTTTTTCAAGTAGATCTATGGACTTTCCTTCGTTCGGTCCGTCAGCACCCTCTTCGTCCTCCAGTACATAAAAATAGCTCGCCAGGATGTAAGGATCGAATGTTCTCAAAAGATGTTGGGCGGCCGAGTCAATCGCAGGTGCGAGGTTAGTCGGATTCAACTCCGTCGGATTGGCAGCTGACATGTGATCAGTTGAAGCGATTGCATGCAGTGAAATGGAGTCGTCCGCACAATCCATGGAGACGCACAAGACGCTTACTGTCAGATGCTGTTCGGGCTCCCATCCCAAGAACCTCACCGCGAAGCGAACAAAACTGCTCAATGAGAGGCTGAAACCGGCTGCTTCTATGCGCAGAGCTTCCCGGGGCGGAGTTGCCAATTGCAACGCCTTTCCGGTCGCAGCAGTTTCGTGAATTTCCTGAAGCCGGACTTGGAGCATTGCCGTGAGCAGCTCTGGGGTAACACCGCGGTCTGTCAGCGCTTTGGGAACTGTCGGCGGGTCGAGGATGATGGTCTTGTCCGCCAGATGCGACAAGAACAAGAGCACTATCACGGAAGGCACCAGGATTGCCGTCAAATCCAGCGCTACCTTGCGCATTACTTCCAGCGCAGTCAGCAGTGCAGATGTGGTGGTACGCGCGAAATGAAGTGGGCTGCGCGGCTTCGCTTCAGTGTCCAACGGCAGGGAAACAAAGGGCACCACCGTCGTCTTGGGAACGAAGAAGGTCACCGCAACCCGCAGATTGTAGGCGTTCGGGCTCGCGTACATAGCGATGCCTTCCGAGCTCAATTTCAGCATTCCCTCGGTCAAGCATACTATGCGCGCCAAAGTAGAGATATGGAGCAATCGGCCTACCTCTTTGGTGTAGAGCAGATGGCATCCCGTAGCAGCAGCTCTCCGAACGACTGCCGCGTTGCCATCCGGAGGCTGCTGCTTCATTTTTCTGCTGACGAATCTTCGGGAAAATCCGGAAAGGGCGGGGAAACATGACCTATGCGGCGCCGATTGCCGAGATGCGCTTTGCGCTGGACGCCATTGCGGAGCTGCCGGAGATCGCCGGGCTGCCGGGCTACGGCGAGGCGACGGCGGACCTGGTGGACGCCATCCTGGAAGAGGCCGGCAAGCTGGCCGGCGAGGTCATCGCGCCGCTGAACCACCCGGGCGACCGCGAACCCTCGGTCTTCGAGAACGGCGTGGTGCGCACGCCCGAGGGCTTCCAGGCGGCCTACAAGCAGTTCGTCGAGGGCGGCTGGAACGCCCTGCCCTTCGATCCCGACTTCGGCGGCCAGGGCCTGCCCTGGGCGCTGGCGACGGCGGTGCAGGAGATGTGGCAGGCGGCCAATCTCTCCTTCGGGCTCTGCCCGCTG
>DAIQBR010000091.1:0-10877 GCA_036781105.1 Kiloniellaceae bacterium | reverse complement strand
GAGGACCAGCGGCAGGAAGGGAAAGCCGAACAGCCGCATGACGTAGCCGACGGTGCCGGCCAGCAGGACCAGGTAGAGGTCGAAGAGGCTGTGGTCGATCGAATAGATGCCGGAGAAGATCAGCGCGTAGATCGCCGCCAGCAGGTAGGGCTTCGGGCGGTTCACCAGCCAGATCGCCGGCGTCAGGATCAGCATGCCGATGAAGAACAGCGAGGTGTTGGCAACGAAGAGGCCGCCGAACAGCCCGTAGATGAAATCCGGGTGCTTGTCGAACAGCAGCGGGCCCGGCTGCAGGCCGTGGATCAAGAGGCCGCCGAGCAGGATCGCGGTCGAATTGGAGCCGGGGATGCCGAAGCTCAGCATCGGCACCAGTGCGGTGCCGGCGACGGTGTTGTTGGCGCTCTCCGGCGCCGCGATGGCCTCCGGCGAGCCCTTGCCGAATTCCTCGGGCGTCTTCGACCAGCGCCGCGCCTCGTTGTAGGACATGAAGGCGGCGATGGAACCGCCGGCGCCGGGCATGCAGCCTTCGAAGAGGCCGATGCCGCTGCCGATGAGCTGCGCCTTGCGCAGCCGCTTCAGCATCGCAAAGCTCGGCAGCTTGATGCGGCTCTGCACGCTGTCGGGCTTCTTCCACTCGGGCTTGCCGGCCTGCTCCAGCAGCTCGCTGACCGCGAAGACGCCGACCATGACCAGGATGAAGGGCACGCCGCTGAGCAGTTCCGGACTGCCATAGGTGAAGCGGTTCACGCCGGAAATCGGATCGGTGCCGACGGTGGCGATCATCAGGCCGATGACCCCGGCCATGAGCCCCTTGATGAGCGAGCCGCTGGACAGCGAGGCGATGACGCTGAGGCCAAGGATGCCGAGGGCGAAGTAGGCCGGCGGGGTGAACAGCAGCGCGACCTGCGCCAGCGGCTTGGTCAGCACCACCAGGAAGAACAGGCCGATGAGGCCGCCGATGACGCCGGAGGCCAGCGAGATGCCGAGCGCTTCGCCGCCGCGGCCCTGCTTCTGCATCTCGTAGCCGTCGATGGCGGTGGCCGCCGCCGCGTTGGTGCCCGGCGTGCGGATCAGGATGGCCGGGATCGAGCCGCCGTACTCGGCGCCGACGTAGGTGGAGGCGAGCAGCACGATCGCCGTGATCGGCTCCATGGTGTAGGTGAAGGGCAGCAGCAGGGCCATGGCGATGGAGGGCGAGATGCCCGGCAGCGCGCCGCCGAGAATGCCCCAGACCACGCCGCCCATGGCCGCAAAGACGGCGGGCGTGGTGGTCAATGCCTGCCAGGCGTAACCGAGACCTTCCATGAAACGCTAACCCCTGGGGAACGTGAGTTTGGCCGCCGCCGGGTCAGCCCTGGAGGGACTGGAGCAGGCTCGGCCAGAGCCCGGGCGGCAGCGGAATGTTGAGGAACTGGACGAAGAGCAGATAGAAGAACACCCCGCCGAGGCCGGCCACGGCCAGCGTCTTGAGGCCGAAGCGGGCGCCGATGTAGAGCGACACGGCGAGCATGAGGCCGATGACCGACAGGACGTAGCCGAGGTAGGGCACCACCAGCAGGTAGGCGACACCGAGCCCGAGCATGCCGAGGGCGCGCAGGTGACGCTTCCAGGTCTCGCGCGAGTCGGTTTCCTCGACTTTATCGGCGGGCTTGCGGTCGGCGCGCGCGGCGAGGCGGCTCATGTAGAGACTGCGCAGGATGAGCAGTACGGCCAGGGCGCCGAGGGCGAAGGCAAGGGACTTCGGCATGCCGGCCGCGGTGACGGGATCGTCCAGCGGGCTGACGCGGATCTTGTCGGCCTGAGTCCAGTAGAGAACGGAGAAGGCGAGGAAAACCACGCCGATCCAGGTGTCGCGGGTCATGAGGTGGCGATCCTGGGCATGGTTTTCCTGCGCACTCCGCGGCGACCGAAGATTACTCGGTGATGCCGTACTTCTTGAAGAAATCCTGCTGCTCGTCGGCGAAGGCGTTGATGAACTCAGCGTACTCGCCGTGCGGCATGTAGTCCGGCACCAGGCTCTGCGCGCTGTACCAGGCCTGGAACTCGGGGTCGCTCAGCACCGACTGGATGCCGGCTTCCCACTTGGCCAGGATGTCGTCGGGCAGGCCCTTGGGGCCGGCGATGCCGCGGAACTTGTTCACCACCAGGTCGACGCCCTGCTCCTGGGCGGTGGCGACGTCGGGGAACTGCTCCAGGCGCTTCTTGGTGTAGGTCGCGATGATGCGCACCTCGTTGGCCTCGAGCTGGGCCGAGAGCTCCTGGATTTCACCGATGCCGAGGTGGACGGTGCCGTTCAGCACGGAGATCAGCAGCTCGCCGCCGCCGTCATGGGTGATGACCGGCGCCTCGACGCCCGTGATGGCCTTGAACTTTTCCATGACCTGGCGATCGAGCGAGCCCGGCGTGGTGACGCCGAAGATGACGGAATTCGGCTCGGCCTTGGCCTTTTCCACCACCTCGGCGAGGCTCTGGAAGGGGCTGGAGGCGCGCACGTAGACGATCTGCGGGTCGAGGAAGACGTTGGTGACCGGCGTCAGATCCTTGTAGGTGAATTCCGGCGCGCTCAACAGCGAGGTGTTGATGAAGGTCGGCGTGGTGCCATAGAAGATCGAGCCGTCGGCCGGCGAGGTCGCCAGCTTGGCCATGGCCTTGGCGCCGCTGCCGCCGCGCACGTTCTCGACCACGAAATTGGTGCCCATGTGCTTGCCGAGATACTTGGTCATCTCGCGCAGGAAGACATCGGTGCCACCGCCGGCCTTGGAATGGGTGATCAAGGTGACGGTATCGATCGGATAGCTCTGGGCGGCAGCCTGGCCCGCCCCGGCGACGAGCGCGGCGACGGCGACAGAAGCAGCAATATTCCGCAGTCCGGATTTCATGTTTTCCTCCCGTTGTTCGGCCACAGTGACCTGCTTCCCGCTGCGGCGGAAAGCGGTCCTGCGACGGCTTCGTTGGCCCCTTTGTCCCAAGTTCGGCTTAAATTGTCAATTGCCGACAGTTTGCCGGAATGCGAGAAAGACCCCGAGAGGGTCGACGCAGCACAGCGGGGAGGTGAGCGCGCGCATGAACGAGGACTCGATTACGACCAGGCTCGCCGCCCATATCGCGGCGGCGGCTGAGACGCCGCTGCCGGCGGAGGTCATGCTGCGCGCGCGCCTGCACCTGCTCGACAGCCTGGCCGCCATCGTCAGCGGTTCGCGCCTGAAGGCCGGCAGGCTGGCGGCGGCCTTCGTCGCCGGCGAGGGCGGCCGGGCCGAGGCCTGCCTGCCTGGCACCGAGCTGGTGACCACCGCCACCCTTGCGGCCTTCGCCAACGCCATGGCGGCCCACGCCGACGAGACTGACGATTCCCACCTCGGCGGGCGCTTCCATCCCGGCTGCGCGGTGGTCCCGGCGGCGCTGGCGCTGGGCGAGTCGCGCGGGGCGAGCGGCGCTGCGCTGCTGCGCGCGGTGGTGGCCGGCTACGACATCGGCGCGCGCGCCACCCTGGCGCTGGGCTTCTCGGCCCCGCGCAGCGGCACCCACAGCACCCACTGCCTGGGCGCCAACTTCGGCGCCGCCGCGGCGGCCGGCGTGCTGGCCGGGCTCGACGCGCGGCAGTGCGAATACCTGCTGTCCTATGCCACCCAGCAGGCCTCCGGCATCGCCTACTGGCAGCGCGATTCGGAGCACGTCGAGAAGGCCTTCGATTTTGGCGGCATGGGCGCACGCAACGGTGTCTTCGCGGCACGCTTTGTCGCCTCCGGGGCGAGCGGCGTGCCCGGCAGCCTGACCGGCGATTTCTCGTACCTCTCCGCCTTCGCCGAGAACGCCGCGCCGGAAGCCCTCGTCGACGGCCTCGGCCAGCGCTACGAGATCCTCGCCGCCTCGATCAAGAAATGGTGCGTCGGCTCGCCGATCCAGGCCGCGCTCGACTCGCTGACCGCGCTGATCGCGGAGCACGAGCTGAAGCCCGCCGACGTCGCGCAGCTTCGCGCGATCATGCCGGACGACCGCTTCACCATCGTGAACAACCGCGACATGCCCGACGTCTGTTTACAGCATCTCCTGGCGCTGACCCTGGTGGACGGCGGCCTCAGCTTCGCCTCCTCGCACGATCACGCCCGCATGACGGACCCGGCTGTGCTGGCACTGCGCGAACGCATCGAGGCGATCCCCGACGCCGAACTGACCCGGGCGCGCCCGGCGCGCCAGGCGATCATCGAAATCGACTGCGTCGACGGCCGCCGCCTGCGGCACCGCACCCGCGCCGTGCTCGGCACGCCGGACAATCCCATGTCGGAAGATCAGGTCGAGGAGAAGGCGCGCGACCTCATGGCGCCGGTGCTGGGCGCCGCGCGGGCCGAGGAACTGATCGCGGCGCTGCGCGGGCTGGAGTTCCTCGACGATGTGCGCAAGCTGCGCCCGCTGCTGCAGGCGTGAGGTTTCTCAGGGCAGGTAGAGGCCGCCGCTGACGTGGATCGTCTGGCCGGTCATGAAGCGCGCCGGCGGCAGGCAGAGCGCCACCACCATGCCGGCGGCCTCCTCGATATTGCCCTCGCGGCCGAGCAGGATCTCGGCCGGCATCTTCGGCGATTCGCCTGATGTCTTGGAGCGCTCGCCGCCGATCTTGCCGGGAGCCAGACAGTTCACCGTGACGTTGCGGTCGGCGAACTCCACCGCCAGGGCCTTGGTGAGGCCGACGAGCCCCGCCTTGGCGGTGGCGACGTGGGCGCGGTTCTTGGCGCCGATGTGGGCGGAGACGCCGCCGATGTTCACGATGGTGCCGCCGCCGCCGGCGACCATGACCGGCAGCACCGCGCGGCACATGAGGAAGGCGCCGTCCAGGATGACGGCGTTGATCTCGCGCCACTCGGCGTAGCTCATCTCGGTGAAGGGCGACTGGCGGCGGATGGCGGCGTTATTCACCAGGATATCGATGCGGCCGTAGGCCGCGGTCGCCTCCTTGGCGATGCGGGCGACCTCCGCCTCGTCGCTGACGTCGCCCATGACGACCTCGGCACGGCGGCCCAGCTTGCGGGCCTCGGCGGCCACCGCCTCGACCTCGTCGCGGCTGCTGCGCGCATGGACCAGCAGGTCGGCGCCCTCGCGCGCCAGGCCCAGCGCGGTCGCCCGGCCGATGCGCCGCGACGCGCCTGTGACGAAGGCGACCTTTCCCTCGAGAGGACCGTTCCCCTGCTGTGCCATGCTCTCATCTCCCAAGCTGGATTTGGCGCGAGAATGACCGCCAAAGACAGCATCGTCAATTGTTGACAGTTGGTGGTGAAGGTGAAATCTTCGGCGCGCTTACGGGCGGGGCGCTTGCCGTTGCCCCGGATCGGTGCAGGTCTCAAGGAATCGGGTCAAGTGGGGGCGGGGACGATGGAATCGGCCAGCAGCACGGCTGACGCGGGAGAAGCGACACTCTCTGAGAGCTTCGCGGGCTTTCTCGCCGGCCTGACCTCGGGCGATATCCCCGAAGCCGCGCGCGCCGTGGCTCTGCGCGACCTGGTCGATGCCGCCGGCCTCTGCATTGCCGCACGACGCCAGCCCTACGTGCAGCAGATCCTGGTCGGCTGGGACAGCGAGGGCGCCTGCACCGCGCTGGGCCAGCGCCGCAGCCTGGACGCCGCCGGCGCGGCGCTGGTGAACGGCGTGGCGATCCACGGCGAGGACTTCGACGACACCCTGGAGGGCGCGCCGATCCGTGTCGGCGCCATGGTGATCCCCGCGGTGCTGGCCGCCGCCGAGCATTACAAGCTGTCGGGCGAGCGCGCGCTGATCGGCATCGTCGCCGGCATGGAGGCGGTCTGCCGCCTCAACCACGTAGCCGCCGGCCACATGCACCGCGCCTGCTTCCATCCCGTCGGCGTGATCGGCGCGCTGGGCGCGGCCGCCGGCGTCGGCACCGCGCTGGGCCTGAAGCCGCAGAAGCTGGCCATGTCCTTCGGCATCGCCGCCTCCATGGCCTCCGGTATCATCGAGTACCTGACCGACGGCGCCTGGACCAAGCGGCTGCATCCCGGCTGGGCGGCGCAGTCCGGCTTCAAGGCGGCGATCATCGCGCGCACCGGATTTTTCGCGCCGCGCACGGTCTTCGAGGGCGGCCACAGCTTCTTCAAGGCCTTCGCGCCGACCGCGCGGCCGGACTACCGCCACCTGACCGTGGGCCTGGGCGAGGACTGGTACATGCAGCGCGTGGTGTTCAAGCCCTATGCCTGCGGGACCATGATCCACCCCTACATCGACTGCACCATCCGCCTGGCGCAGCAGGGCGTCGACGGCGAGGCCATCGAGTCGATCGTCTGCGAGACCGGCGAGGGGCTGGTCCACCGCCTGTGGGAGCCGCTGGCCGACAAGCACGAGCCGCCGTCGGGCTACGCCGCCAAGTTCTCCATGCCCTACTGCATGGCGGTCGGCTTCTACGAGGGCGACGCGGGGCTGGCGCAGTTCAGCGACGAGAAGGCGAAGGACCCGCGCATCCTGGCGCTGGCGCGAAAGATCTCCTACGTCATCGATCCCGACAACGAGTATCCGCGCAACTACACCGGCCACATCCGGGTGACGCTGAAGAGCGGTGAGGTGATCGAGCTGCGCCAGCCGCACATGCGCGGCGGCAAACACGAACCGCTGAGCGACGAGGAGATCGTCGCAAAGTTCTTCTCCAACACCAGCCACGGCGGCTGGCCGCGCGAGCGCGCCGAGGCGCTGCTCGCCTTCTGCCAGGGCCTTCCCGCCCACAAGGACCTCTCCGGTCTGACGCAATTCCGCAGTTAGTCTCCAGCACGAAGGACAAGTCATGGCCGCAGAAAGCAACGCGCCCACCGTCTCCGAGAGCCTCGCCGCCTGGATCGAAGGACTCCGCGCCGAGGACATTCCCGAAGCGGCGCGGCGCGAGGCGGAAAACACCATCATCGACACCGTCGGCCTCACCATCGCGGCGCTGGAGACGGACTACGGCCTGGCGGTGCGCAAGGCCTTCGACCAGCGCGGCGACTGCACGGTCTTCGGCCTGGAGGAAGGGTTCGAGAGCGCCGCGGCCTGCGTCATCAACGGTACCTGCGGCCACGGAGAGGACTACGACAACACCTACGAGGGCTGTCCGGTGCACAGCGGCGTGGTCATCGTGCCGGCGCTCTTCGCCGCCGGCGAGTCCCTGCAGCTGCCGTCACGCGAGGTCTTTAAGGGTACGGTGGTCGGCATCGAGATCGCCTGCCGCCTGGGCCTGGTCGCCAAGAAGGCGGTGCATGCCGCCGGCTTCCATCCCACCGCCATCCTCGGCTGCCTCGGCGCCGCCGCCGGCATCGCCGCGGCCATGGGACAGAACCGTGCGCAGATCCGCGACACCCTGGGCGTTGCCGGCTCCATGGCCTCGGGCATCATCGAGTACCTTGCCGACGGCACCTGGACCAAGCGGCTGCATCCCGGCTGGGCGGCGCAGGCCGGCCTGCGCGCGGCGCAACTCGGCGCGGCGGGCTTCCGCGGCCCTGGCACGGTCTTCGAAGGCACGCACGGCCTGTTCAGCGCCTTCGCCCCTTCCATCGAGGCCGACTTCGCCCCGCTGGTGGAAGACCTCGGCACGCGCTGGGAGACCGCGAACGTCGCCTTCAAGCCCTATGCCTGCGGCACCATGACCCAGCCCTATGTCGACTGCGCGGTGCGGCTGGCGCGCGAGGGCGTGAAGCCGGAGGACATCAAGTCCATCGTCTGCGAGGTGGGCGAAGGCACGGTGCACCGCCTGTGGGAGCCGCTGGCCGATAAGCAGCGGCCGCCGACGGCCTATGCGGCGAAGTTCTCCTCGCCCTACTGTGTTGCCGCCGGGTTCATCCACCAGGACGCCGGCCTGGCGCAGTTCACCGAGGATGCGGTGCGCGACAAGCGGGCGTTGGAACTGGCCGGCAAGGTCACCTACGTGATCGATCCCGACAACGAGTATCCGGCCAACTACACCGGCCACATCCGCGCCGAGCTGACCGACGGCCGCACCGTGGAGGCGCGCCAGGGCCAGATGCGCGGCGGCAGCCGCGAACGCATGACCCGCGAGGACCTGCTCGCCAAGGCCGGCGCGAACCTGACCTTCGCCGGGCGGCCGGCGGGCGCCGCCGCGGCGCTGGAAGCCTTTGCGACCGGTCTTTTCGAGCCCGGCGAGCCCTTTTCGGCGGCAGCTCTGCGCCGGCCCGGCGCCTGAGACCGCCGGCTTGGATTTCCTCGACCAGCTGTTGCCGGGGCTGACGCCGCTGACGGTGGTCATGGCCTTCGGCGTCTGCTTCATCGCCGCCGCGCTGGGCGGCATGAGCGGCGTCGGCTCGGGGATGATCATCACGCTGTTCATCACGCCGATCATCGGGCCCAAGGCGGTGGTGCCGGTGATCTCGGTGCTGATGCTGATCAACAACGCCAGCCGCGCCTGGTTCTACCGCGAGTACATGCAGCCCAAGCGCATCGCGCTGATCGCCGGCACCGCGGTGCCGGCCTCGGCGCTGGGGGCGCTGCTCTACGTGCGCCTGGAATCGCACCTCATCCAGGGCCTGCTCGGCGTCATCCTCATCGCCTCGGTGCCGCTGCGCCGCTGGTTCGCCGGGCGCATGGTGGAGCCGGGCAAGGCGACGGTGGTGGCGGTCTCCGGCGCCTACGGCTTCCTTTCCAGCGTCATCGTCGGCGCCGGCATGCTGGTGCTGCCCATCCTCATGGGCTTCGGCCTCGCCGGGCCGGCGCTGCTGGCCACCGACGCGGCCATCGCCGTCATCGTGAACTTTTTCAAGATCATCTTCTTCGGCTCGCTCGACGCCCTGACGCCCTCGCTGTTCCTCATCGCCTTCGTCATGGGCCTCTGCACCATTCCCGGCACCTGGGTCGCCGCCTGGATCATCAAGCGCACCGACATTCGCATCCACACCCTCTTCGTCGAGGCGCTGATCGTCATCGGCGGCGCTTCCTTCATCTACGGCAGCCTCTTCCGCGCCTGACCTTATGTAGAGGTCACCGTAGGCATGCGGTCGATTTCCGCGGAAATCTGCCCTTGTGTCCGATATCGTAAGGCGCCAATAATGGGACCAATAAGCTTTGGTTCCATAAAAAAACAGTCGGACAGGGCAGGCGTGTTGCAAAAGAAACGGCCAATCCGGCGGAACTCCAGCCTGGCACTGGAGCGGCTGCGCAGCATCGTCGACGGGCTCGAAAAGGACGGTGCGCACCAGCTGCCGACCGAGCGCGAGCTTGCCGAACTGATCGGCGTCGGCCGCCGTGCCGTGCGCCGCGCCCTCGAGGTGCTGGAGGCCGAAGGGCGCATCTGGCGGCGCCAGGGCGCCGGGACATTCATCGGGGCCGAGCCGCACCATCCCGAACGCCACCTGAAGAAGTTGCCGGAAATGACCAACATGCTGGAGGTCATGGAGGTGCGCCTGCGCATTGAACCGGCGCTGGCGCAGCTCGCCGCGCTGCGTGCGACGCCTGCGGACGTGGACTGGATGCGTGCCCTGGCGGCCAAGGTCGCGGCGGCCGACGACACCGACGGGCGCGAACTGTGGGACAGCGCGCTGCACCGCGCCATTGCAGCCGTCGCCGGAAACACCCTGTTTCTCGCGCTCTTCGACGTCGTCGACCGGGTGCGCCAGGACGAGACTTGGCGTCACGTGCGCGAGGCGCTGCGCACGCAGGAGAGCGTCGCCCACTACACCTCCCAGCACGACGAGGTGCTGGACGCCATCGAACGGCGCGATCCGCAGGCGGCGGAACGCGCCATGCGCGAACACCTCATGGACCTGCAGCAGCGTCTGCTGCTGCCGACCTCGGGAGCGCTCGCCGATGCCGAGTGAGGCGCTCCCGACGGACCTGCCCCGGGCGGATGGCGGCGCGCTGCTGCGGGTCGAGGGTCTCTCGCTGCGCCTGCAGGACAGCGCCGTCAATATCGTTGACGATGTTTCCTTCTCTCTCGCCGCCGGCGAGACCCTCTGCATCGTCGGCGAGAGCGGCTGCGGCAAGTCGGTGACCGCGCTGGCGCTCATGGGCCTGCTGCCGCGCCCGCCCCTCGAAGTGGTCGCCGGCCGCGCCCTGTTCCGCGGGCAGGACCTGCTGCGGCTGCCGCGGCGCGACATGGAGGCCATCCGCGGCGACCGCATCTCGATGATCTTCCAGGAACCGATGACCTCGCTGAACCCGGTTTACCGTGTCGGCGACCAGATCGCCGAGGTGGTGCTGCGCCACCGCCAGGTTTCGCGCAGCGAGGCGCGGGCGCGCGCGAAGGAGATGTTCGAGCGGGTGCGGATTCCCGCCGCCGCGCAGCGCCTCGACAGCTATCCGCACGAGCTTTCCGGCGGCATGCGCCAGCGCGTGATGATCGCCATGGCGCTGGCCAACGACCCGCAGCTGCTGATCGCCGACGAGCCGACCACCGCGCTGGATGTCACCATCCAGGCGCAGATCCTGGACCTGATCCGCGACCTGCAGCGCGACAGCGGCACCGCGCTGATGCTGATCACCCATGACCTCGGCGTGGTGGCGGAGACCGCCGACCGCGTCGCCGTGATGTACGCCGGGCGCATCGCCGAGGAAGGGCCGGTGGATGCCGTCTTCGACGATCCGCAGCACCCCTACACCATCGGCCTGATGAGCTCGGTGCCCTCGCTGCAGCGCCGCCGCGGCCGGCTCGCCGCCATTGCCGGCATGGTGCCGACCATCGAGGCACTGCCCCCGGGCTGCCGTTTCGCGCCGCGCTGTCCCTTCGCCGACGCCGGTTGCCGCGCCGAGGTGCCGGCCCTGCGTCCGCTGGGCAGCGGTCATGCCGCCGCCTGCCTCCACGCGCCGCTCGAGGTCGCCTTCGCGGGAGCGGCGTCATGAACGCCATCGAAAACGGGGTGATCCTGGAGACCCGCAACGTCAGCCGCCACTTCGGCAAGCCT
>DAIQBR010000090.1:8455-10915 GCA_036781105.1 Kiloniellaceae bacterium | reverse complement strand
CTGGCGGAAATGCGGCGCTTCGCGGCCCTCATGGAAGGCCGTCAAAGGCACAAAGACGTTGCGGTGATCATCACCCTGGGCCGCAGCATTCTGGAAACAGCACGGGCCGAAGGCCTGGTTGCCCGGCTGGAGGCCGCCGGCGTGCAGATCGTTCCCGACATCTGCTGGTGTTCGATTACCGAGCCCGTCCTGCCGCCCCAGGCCCGCACCCTGATGACCAATTCGGGCAAGTACGCGCACTATGCGCCCGGACTCTGCGGCCGAGGAGTGCGCTTCGGCAGCCTGCAGGACTGCGCGATCGCGGCCCAGAGCGGCCAGGCGCCCGCCGACCTGCCGGCGTGGCTGCGATAGGCCTGACGCGACGCCGGCCCGGCACAGGGGTCAGCGCTTCAGCTCAGCGCCAGGGCGGCCACCGCGACGTAGCGGCCGGTCTTGGCGACGGCGACCAGCGCCAGGAAGCTCACCAGCGGCTGTTCCTTCGGATCGCCGATGAAGGGCGCCCAGCTGAGCAGCAGGCTCCAGCGGCCGTAGCGCCGGTACCACCCTGACGCCCGCTCCAGTCGCTGCGGCGTGACCGGAAACCAGCGGCGGCCGGCGAAGCGCTCGATGCCGCGGCCGAGACCCCAGTTGACCACGGCGCCGAGAACGTTGCCCGCGCTGGCCACGGCCACCAGCAGGACGACGGAGTGGTCGCCCGAGATCACCAAGCCGGCAAGGCCGAGCTCGGACTGCGCCGGCAGGATCGTAGCGGCCAGGAAGGCGACGAAAAACAGGCCGGCGTAGATTCCGAGTTCAGTCATGGATCCTAGGCTTTTGCACGGGCTCTCCTGCTTCCGCACTTATGGTAGCTGGCGGAAAAGGCCATGCCACCGGCGCGGCACCGGCAGCATGGCATCTTCCGGGCCGCGGTCTAAAGCATGCGTTTCATTTCGGCATAGGCGCCGTCGGTGCGCAGCGTCATGGTCACGTCCCGGTCGGTTCGGTTGCGCCAGAACCAGCCGTGGTTGCCGTCGAAAGCGGCTTCGAGTTCACCCTCGTCGCCAGGCACCCCGCGCCCCTTCTCATAGGAAATCGAGTTGCCACCGCCGTCACCGTGGGTGTCGTAGTTCAGCAGACCGCCGTTGGCGGTCCACTCATAGCGCGCCCTGGCGCCGGCTTTCATAACAAGCTTCACCTCCGTGCCCTCGCCGGGCGCCAAGGTGATCGATATCTCGTCGCGCCAGGGTGCCGGCTCCGGCGCAGCGGCAGGGGCGACCGGTTCGGCCGCCGGTTCCTCGGCCATGACTTGGGGCTCGAGGAGCGGGACCGCATCGGCCCGGGCAGCCAAGGCATTGTCAACTGCCGTGCGGTCCGCTTCGGCCTCGGCCGCCAACTGCATTTTGATCTCCCCCATTTCCGTGAGGCCGAGCAGGCGCCCGGCGCCCGTCGGATCGATGCCGTACTCGGAGGGCAGCACCACCGTCACCAGAATGGCCGCCGCCACCGCGATGGCCACCGCGGTGGAGCGCAGCAGCCGGCCGGTCGAGGGAAGATCGTCGATGGAAGGCTTGTGTGTGTTGTACATCTTGCGATCGCTTTCCTGATTTCTAGGCCACGACGTAGCCGGTGAGTTGATAGCCGATGAGCACGAAGCCGGCAGTCATCATGACCACGTTGGCCGTGTAGGCGTGCTTCCAGAACCCCTCGGTGCGGCGCCAGTAGCCCATGGCGATGAGGATGGCCGCCAGCGCGAGCAGTTGCCCGATCTCGACGCCGACGTTGAAGGCCAGCAGATTGGGCAGCAGGCCGTCCGGCGAGATCTGGTACTCGAGGATCTTGGTGGCGAGGCCGAGGCCGTGGAAGAAGCCGAAGATCAGAGTCGCCACCTTGGTGTTCGGCTGAACGCCGAACCAGCGCTGGAAGGCGCCGAGATTGTCGAGCGCTTTATAGACTACCGAAAAACCGATGATCGCGTCGATCAGGTAGGCGCTGACGTTCCAGCCGAAGTAGACCCCCAAAAGCATCGTCGTCGAATGGCCGACGGCGAAGAGGCTGACGTAGATCGCAATATGGTTCAGCCGGTAGAGGAAGAAGATCACGCCGAAGAGGAATAGCAGGTGATCGTAGCCGGTCACCATATGCTTGGCCCCGAGATAGGTGAAGGGCAGCAGGTTGATGCCGGAAATCTCCAGGATGTAACCCTTGTCGCCTTCGGCGACCGCATGGGCCAGCGCGCTATCGGCAAAAGCCAGCAGGAGAAAGGCAGCCAGGAGAAAGATGAGAAGGCTCAGCGGCACGCCAGGCGCACGCAAGCCATCCCTGGGAGATGGGTGATGCATGAATCAATCCCTTGTTGAACTGCAAAGAGTGCCCCGTCGTGGGCGGTACAGGATCGGCGCTTCAGCTGCGCGGGGGGCGATCAATGGGAAATGACGGGCTCTGAGGCGGGGAACCGACCTGAATGGCACTCGGGACCCCGCC
>DAIQBR010000090.1:0-8426 GCA_036781105.1 Kiloniellaceae bacterium | reverse complement strand
AGAACAGACAAGTCGGCCGGTGCCGGGACTTCATGAAGGTGGTCGGCGGCCTGATGCAGATGCTGGGCGTCGGAGTGCTGTTCCGCCGTCCAGCCATCGTCATGGCTGTGGCCGTGGCCGCTCACTGCAGGGGCCGGCGCTTCATGGTGGAGGATTGTATGCGGGTTACTGCCGGCCGGAGCATGCGCGGCTACGTGGCCGAAGGGCGAGAGCAGCAGGGTCAGCGCCATCGCCAGGGCGATGACGAGGGAAAAATGCCCGCCGTGCTGTCGGTTTGACATGACCTCTACCTAGGCCCGTTATGCTTTACAAAAGGTTTCACGCCGGTCGAATCGCCGCGCTTGATTCGCCCAGCCAGATGTCCTTCTATATCCTCCCAGGGAGGATAGGAAGCCCAGATGTCACAAAGCGCCACCCACACCAGCCATCCGCAGATCGTCAACCGGCTGAAGCGGGCCGAGGGGCACCTGCGCAGTATCGTCACCATGATCGAAGACGAACGTCCCTGCCTGGACATCGCGCAGCAGCTGCACGCTGTCGAGAAGGCCGTGGCGCAGGCAAAGAAGCGCCTGGTCCGGGACCATATCGACAACTGCCTGGCCGACGCCGTGGACGGCGGGCCGCACGGACGGCACGGCTCCATGGAAGAGCTCAAGGCGATCGCGCAATATCTCTGATTCGCTAGGAGGCCGAGATGTTCGCTGTACTGGCCAACCGCACGTATCGTCACCTCTTCCTGGCCCAGGTGATCGCCCTGGCCGGCACGGGCCTGTCGACCGTTGCCCTCGCTCTTCTGGCCTACGACCTGGCCGGCGGCAATGCCGGCGTGGTGCTGGGCACCGCCCTGGCCCTGAAGATGGCGGCCTACGTCGGCATTGCGCCGGTCGTCGGCGGCTACGCGCATCGCCTGCCGCGCCGCCGGCTGCTTATCGCGCTCGATATCGCCCGGGCCTCCTTCGTCCTCTGCCTGCCCTTCGTGACCGAGATCTGGCAGATCTACGCGCTCATCTTCCTGCTGAATGCCTGCTCGGCCGGATTCACGCCGACCTTCCAGGCGACCATCCCGGACGTGCTGCCGGAAGAGGCCCAGTACACGCGTGCACTCTCGCTCTCGCGGCTGGCCTACGATCTGGAGAACCTGCTGAGCCCGACGCTCGCTGCAGCCGCCCTCGTGCTTCTAACCTACGACGCCCTGTTTGCCGCCAATGCCGTTGCCTTCCTCATCTCGGCGCTGCTGGTGTTCTCGGTGCGGCTTCCGTCGCCGAAAGTCCAGGAGCGAGAGCGCGGCGTCTGGCACAACGTGACCTTCGGCATCCGCGCCTACCTCAAAACGCCGCGCCTGCGCGGACTGCTGGCGCTGTCGCTCGCAGTGGCCGCCGCCGGGGCCATGGTCATCGTCAATACCGTGGTCTATGTCCGCGACCGCCTGGGCGGCTCTGAGAGCGACACCGCCGTGGCCTTCGCTGCCGCCGGCGCCGGATCGATGGTAGTCGCGCTGCTGCTGCCGCGGTTTCTGGACCGGCTGCCCGATCGCCCCTTCATGCTGGCGGGCGGCGCGGTGATGGCCGGCGGGCTGCTGCTTGGCTTAAGTGAGCCGGGCCTGCTGGCGCTGCTGCCGGTCTGGTTCCTGCTCGGCGCCGGCTCCTCGCTGATCCAGACCCCGACGGGACGGCTGCTCAAGCGCTCCACGCATGAAGGGGATCGCCCCGCCCTCTACGCGGCGCAGTTCGCCCTGTCGCACGCCTGCTGGTTGATCGCCTATCCGCTCGCGGGGTGGGTAGGCGGGACGGTCGGCCTGACGGCCGCCTTCGCCGTGCTCGCCGTGGTGACCTTCGCGGCGACAGTTGCGGCGTTGTTCCTCTGGCCGGCAGGCGATCCCCTCGAACTGGAACACCGGCACGAGGCCTTCGAACACGAGCACCGGCACGTCCATGATGAGCACCACCATCACGATCACGAGGGTTGGGAAGGGCCTGAGCCGCATCGCCATCCGCATCGGCACAAAGAGATGAAGCACAGGCACGCCTATGTCATCGACCTGCACCATCAGATTTGGCCCAGCCGTTAGCGCACCGGCGCCCGGAGCGGGCGTGGCCTGAGCCGCGCCGCGCTCGGCCTCAACCTTCCACGATCTTGCCGTGTTCCAGGCGCAGGATGCGGTCCATGCGCTGGGCGAAGACTCCGTCGGCGGTGTCGGGGTCGAGGTTCCCGGTCGGCTAGTCGGCCAGCGGACCCGAGGGTGCGTTCGCGGGTCGCGCTGTCCGGAGAAACGATCGGCATATGTTATAAAATAATATTCCGCCGATATTCTGATTCGCCTGAAATAGGTAAAATGTCTTTTGGGATATTACACTTAACAATATTTATATTGATGAAATAAAAAGAAATAATATTCTGACCTATCATTGTAATTGTACTCCGTCGATACCATCTGCTTTAGGGGCGGTAAATCCCTGCCGGTCCAACGAAAGGCATTTCACATGTCCAACAAGTTGTTCGCCTCAGCACCGGTCGCTCCGGACAAGGACGGCTCCGCCGACAAGTCCAGGGAGGCGCTGCCGGCCGATCAGCCCACGGTACGGCCGGGCCAAAAGCCGGCGGCTGTCGCGCCGGTGTCGAAATCGTAGGCCTCGCCCCGGAGGAGGATGTCCCCTCCGCCGCCACCGCCGGCGCGCCAGAGCAGCCGCCCGTGAAGACACGTAGAAGCGAAAAGACCGTCACCTTCAACAGACCCTTCACCCTTGCGTGCCTGGGCGAGATTCTGCCTGCCGGCGACTACGGCGTGGAGACGGAAGAAGACCTCATAGAAGGCAGCTCCACCGGGGCCTATCGGCGAACCGCGACGCTGCTGCGCCTGCGCAAAAGGTCCGGACCTTTCCACCTGACAGGGGTCAACCTGACGCGGGCCATAACCGTTGATCCGGTAGAGCTGAAGGCGGCCCTGAAGTGTGACGCCTAGCCGGGCTCCGTCCTGCAGCGCCGGGGCCTGTGACGCGGCGCCGGCAAGCGCTCCGACCCCGCGCCAGCGGCAGACCGACCGCCAGGCCCTGGATCGCGCCGAAGGCGAAGCAATGATCGCTCGCCCCCCTTGAACAGGGCCGCCAGCGAAACGCGTTGGTGACCCGGCGGATTTGATCTCTTCCTCCTGCAGAAAGGCTATCCCAATGCCATCACAAGACGCCAACGAGGGTCCGAGCGGCCCTTGGGGCAATGGGCCCAATTCCGGCCCGACCGTGGAGGACCTGGTCAGGGAAGGACAGAACCGTCTCAGGCAGATCATGCCGGGCGGCGGCGGCCGCGGCATCGCGATCACCGCGCTTGTTGTGCTGGTCGCAATTGGCGCCTGGTCCGCCTACTACACCGTGCCCAGCGACTCTGTGGCCGTCGTGCAGCGCTTCGGCCAGTACCTCAAGGAGGTTCCGCCGGGGCTTCACTTCAAGTTTCCCCTCGGCATCGATGTCGCCACGACGGTTCCCGTTAAGCGCCAGCTGAAGCAGGAGTTCGGTTTCATCACCCCGGGGGCCAGCGACCCCTATCAGGGGACGCAACCGCGCGAAGCAAAGCGGGAAACCGAGATGGTGACCGGCGACCTGAACGCGGCCCTGGTGGAATGGGTCGTTCAGTACCGCATCTCGGAGCCCGTGAAGTACCTCTTCGAGGTCCGCGAACCCAGTGAGACCCTGCGCTATGTCTCCGAGTCCGTCATGCGCGAAGTCGTCGGCGACCGCACGGTGGACGAGGTGATCACCATCGGCCGGCAGGAGATCGAAGCGGAAGCCCTGACCAAGATGCAGGCGCTCTCCACCAAGTACGCCATGGGCATCAGCATCGACCAGGTCCAATTGAAGAACATCAATCCGCCCCTGCCGGTGCAGGAGTCGTTCAACGAGGTGAACCAGGCCCAGCAGGAGAAGGAAAAGCTGATCAACGAGGCGCGGCGCGACTACAACAAGGTGATCCCGCTTGCAGAAGGCGAAAAGGACCAGCGGATCCGCGAGGCCGACGGCTACCGGCTCAAGCGGGTCAACGAAGCCGAAGGCGACGTCGCGCGGTTCAGCGCCCTGCTGGCGGAGTACAACAAGGCGCCGGAAGTCACGCGCCGCCGCATCTATATCGAGACCCTGCAGGACGTCATGCCGGGTATAAGCTCAAAAATCATCGTCGATGAGCAGACGCGCAGCATCCTGCCGCTGCTCAATCTCAGCGGCCCGGCGGGAGCACGGCCATGAACAGGGCAAAGGTGATCGCGATCCTGGTGGTGCTTGGCCTGCTGACATTTGTGTCGATGAGTTCCGTCTACACCGTCGGCGAGGTCGAGCAGGTCATCATCACCCAGTTCGGCAAGCCGGTCGGAACGCCGGTGACCTCCGCCGGTCTGAAGTTCAAGGTGCCCTTCATCCAGGAAGTCAATCCGATCGACAAGCGGGTTCTCGAATGGGACGGCAATCCTTCGGATATGCCGACCAAGGACAAACTCTATATCTCGGTTGACCTCTTCGCCCGCTGGCGGATCACGGACCCCCTCCAGTATTTCCTGCGGCTGCGCGATGAACGCAGCGCACAGTCGCGCCTGGACGACATCCTCGGCAGCGAAACCCGCAACGCCGTGGCCAAGCATGAACTGATCGAAATCATCCGCACCACCAAGGGCCGCGTGCCGCTGCGCGATGCGCTGCTGACCGAGGCGGAGCGGGAGCAGGACATCGGCTCTTTGGTTCCGATCCAGAAGGGCCGCCAGCTGGTCGAACAGGAGATCTTTGCCGCGGCCGCCGAGAAGGTACGCGTGTTCGGTATCGAGTTGCTCGACATCCGCTTCAAGCGGATCAACTACAATGAGAGCGTGCGCCCGAAGATATATGACCGGATGATCAGCGAGCGCCGGCAAATCGCCGAACGCTTCCTGTCGGAAGGCAACGGCGAGGCCGCGAGGATTCGCGGCAACCGCGTCCGAGACCTGAACAAGATTCAGTCCGAGGCCTATCGGGAAGTCGAGGAGATCCGCGGCCTGGCCGATGCGAAGGCCACCGGAATCTATGCCGCCGCCTACAACCAGAGCCCCGCCGCGGCGGCGTTCTACGAGTTCACCCGCACCATGCAGGCCTACAAATTCATGATCGCCGAGAACACCACCCTCGTGCTGTCCACCGACAGCGATCTCTTCAAGTTCCTGAAGGGTATGGCGCCCGGCGGCCTCGTCGTCGAGCCCGGCGAGCCGTCGGACAACGAAGCTCCGGCACAAGTGTCCCGGCAGGACTGACGGCCGTGTCGGCGGCGGTCCGGAGCCTGATCCGGCGTTTCCTATCCAGCACGCGCCTGGATGCATTCGACTCAGAGAGGCACCACGATGACCGCACCCGAAGGGGGCCCCGGTCCTGCGATGCGGCAAGCCATGCAGGAACTGCGACGCAGCACGGCGGTGAACCTGCAGGCCTTCAACGAAGCCGCCCCCCATGCGTCCCGCCTGAGGCGGAACGAGATCAAGCGCTTCACCGTCGATCTGCTATGGGCGGTCAAGCGCGCACCAAAGCAGCGCGCACCCTCGCCTTTCGGGAAGATCAGCAACGTCGTTTCATAGATCACACGGGCAGGCAAGGCTGCACGACGGCGCTGAGGCGCCTGGCCGCACCGCACGCGGGCTAGAGTAACCTCGATGGCAAGCCGCTACCCCAAGTTCCGGAACGACCGCGCGGTTGCGGAGATTCGCTTCGGCGTGACCGAGTTCAACTGCATTGGCGTCTCGCCGCCGCACGATCATCCGCATGTCTACATCAACATGGGCGACAACGACACGGTACTCTGTCCCTACTGTGCGACGCGTTACCGTCACGACGCGCGGCTCGCCGCCTTCGAAGCTGTGCCGCCGGACTGCCTGTTTCTGGATCCCGAGGCAGGTTGAGCACCGGTGGCATGTTGCGCCAGGCGAGCCTGTGCAACTGCTCCCGCAGGCTGTCAGCCGCTCTGCTGCCAGAAGATGGCGGCGAGGATGGCGGCGAAAGCGACCCAGACCAGCCAGCTTTGCGTTTTGGACTTCTGCTCAGGTCCTTCGCCATCGTTGTTTCGCGACGAATCCGCCGTCGAACGGCGCCGCGGCAGGCGATCGAGAAGACGTACGGCAATTGAGCGGGAATCTGACGCCTTCCAGTCCCCTTCCGGGAGGCCGGCGATGGTCTCCGTCAGGGCAGACGTGGCGCTTTCCTGTGGCAGCTTGGACAACCGGGCGGCCTCTTCCCACGGGTCGAAGCCGAGCCGCGCCAGCGCCGAGAGTACGGTGAGCTGCAGACCGCTCTTCTCCTCGCCGACAAATGCGAAAAGGAAGTCGTTAAACTCCGAATGACCGAGCGAATATTCGGATCGCAGACTCATCTCAGGCCTCCCTCATCACGTGGCCCAGGCTGCTGGGCGTGGACATGGCTTCTGCGACATCAGGCCGGCGGAACTACATCGCGGCCAGCCACCTCAGCGGCTTCCAAAGCGGCCTGTTCCTCATGAAAGTCACCGTAGAACTCACCGTCCTTGGTGACCCGCCAGATGCCGCTGGCCTGGTAAACCTCAATGGGCGGGAGCCGAAACAGGCTCGCGACATCGCTTGCGCCGGTGGATTGTGCGCCGGCCTGCAGCCTGTGGACCGCAGCGGCAGCCAGCCGCTTGCGCGCGGCATCCTTTCCCAGACGCACGACAGTGCCGATGAACTCGGCGGCGTAGGAGTCGGTGTCGGTATAGTCGTGCTCCGCGCGTGACCTCTGCTGCGGTACACAAAAAGTTTCGGAAAGCCGGTCGAGGAACCTCGGCTCGCTTTCCGCCATATGCGCGATAAGTGCCTGCAGGATCCGCTCGTGGGCCAGCACGCGTCGCTCAAGCTCCGTATTCTCGACGGGTGCGAATGACGGACGTTCAGGGGCCGGTGGCCCGAACGACGCAGCCTCCTCGCGGCCGCCGGCAGGATTGACCTGCCTCGCAGCATCTGGCGGCAGGACCGATCGGGACGCACACGATCCCGCTTGTTCTTCAATCATCTGATTGTCTTTCGTTTCAGCTGAAATCACATCCAGCTAAAACGTATATGGTTATTTAATAATTATTTTCAATGTTGCATGCAGATATTTGGGTAATTCAAGACAAGGACCTGCAAATAAGCGCCCTGCCCGAACTGGTTTCTTTAATTCCTCACGCAGTCGGCGGTACCGAAGGCGATCCCGGGTCAAAGAGACTGTCGTGGAGCGGTCCCTGGGACCCGCTCAGCCCTCGACGATCTTGCCGTGTTCCAGGCGCAGGATGCGGTCCATGCGCTGGGCGAGGTCCATATTGTGGGTGGCGATCACCGCCGCCAGGCCGCCGTCGCGCACCAGGTGCATAAGCTGGTGGAACACGCCATCGGCGGTGTCGGGGTCGAGGTTGCCGGTCGGCTCGTCGGCCAGCAGGATCGAGGGATCGTTGGCGAGGCCGCGGGCCATGGCCGCGCGCTGCTGCTCGCCGCCGGAGAGCCGCGCCGGGCGGTGGCTGGCGCGGTCGGCAAGACCCACCGAAGCGAGCAGCGCGGCGGCCTTTTCGGCCGCCTTCGAACGCGCGACCCCGGCGATCATCTGCGGCAGCACCACGTTCTCCAGCGCCGAGAACTCCGGCAGCAGGTGGTGGTACTGGTAGACGAAGCCGATGGCGCGGCGCCTCAGCTCGGTGCGCTGGCTGTCGGAGAGGCCGAGGCAGGGCTCGCCGTCGATCAGTACTTCACCGCCGTCGGGCTTTTCCAGCAGGCCGGCGATCTGCAGCAGAGTCGACTTGCCGGCACCCGAGGGACCGACCAGGGCGACGATCTCGCCGCCGGCCACCTTGAAGCCGGCCTCCTGCAGCACGTGCAGTTCGTTGCGGCCCTGGCGGAAGGTGCGGCGGATGCCGCGCAGTTCCAGGCCGTGGCCGTTGCGGCTGCCGACCTTGCCGAGGTCTCCCTTACTCATACCTGATCGCCTCGACCGGATCGAGGTGGGCGGCGCGCCAGGCCGGGTAGAGCGGCGCCAGGAAGGAGAGGATGAGAGCGAGGCCGACGACGATGACGACCTCCGAGGTGTCGACCACGGCCGGCAGACGCGACAGGAAGTAGATCTCGTCGGGGAACAGCTTGGCGCCGGTCATATTCTGCAGCACCTGCCGGATGCTCTCGATGTTCATGCAGAAGACGAGCCCGAGGGCAAAGCCGACGGCGGTGCCGACCACCCCGATGGTGGCGCCGCTGAGGAAGAAGATGCGCATGACCATGCCGCGCGTCGCGCCCATGGTGCGCAGGATGGCGATGTCCCTGCCCTTGTCCTTCACCAGCATGGTCTGGCCGGACAGCACATTGAAGGCGGCCACCACGATGATCAGCGAGAGGATGAGGAACATCACGTTGCGCTCGGTCTGGATGGCGCTGAAGAAGGCGGCGTTGGAGCGCTGCC
>DAIQBR010000089.1:0-10922 GCA_036781105.1 Kiloniellaceae bacterium | reverse complement strand
TCGCCATCCTGCTGTCGGACGCGGCCTCCTGGCCCTATGCGCTGGCTTACCTTTTCCTGGCGCTCTTCGCGCTGCTGCTCGATACCGCCTTCTCGCTCTCCCCCGGCCGGCTGAACGTGCAGGTGAACCCGCCGCCGCTGCTCCACATCGGCGAAAGCGGAGAGTTCCTCGTCCGCCTCACCGCCCACGACGACCGGCGCCCGGAGATCGAGGCGCTCTGCGACGTCGGCGACACCCTCGACCAGCCGCCGCGCCTGCTGGCACCGTTGAACGCCGAGGGCGAAGCCTTTCTCACCTTCCCGCTGGTCCCGCGGCGCCGCGGCAAGGCGCGCCTGGAGCAGCTCTGGCTGCGCTGGCGCGGGCCGCTCGGCCTGGTCTACCGCCTGCGCATCGTGCCCCTGGAAGCGGACATCCCGATTTCGCCCAATGTCGCGGCGGTGCGCCGGACCGCCGTGGACTTCGCCGACCCCAGCGCGCTCTACGGCGTGAAGCCGCAGTTCCAGCAGGGCGAGGGCTCCGAGTTCGAGGCGCTGAGGGAATACGTCCCCGGCCTCGACCCGCGCTCCATCGACTGGAAGCACTCGGCGCGCCACATGAGCCTGGTCTGCAAGGAGTTCCGCAGCGAGCGCAACCACCAGATCGTGCTGGCCTTCGACACCGGCCACCTGATGAGCGAGCCGCTGGACGGCATCGCCAAGCTCGACCACGCGGTGAACGCCGGCCTGCAGCTCGGCTACGTCTCGCTGCGCGCCGGCGACCGCATCGGCCTCTACGGCTTCGATTCGCAGGTCCGCGTGACCAGCCAGCCGGTCGGCGGCGTCGCCTCCTTCTGGCGCCTGCAGCGCGCCGCCTCGGAGCTGGCCTACGGGCAGGACGAGACCAACTTCACCCTCGGCCTCTCCTCCCTGGCCGCGCGCCTCGACCGCCGCTCGCTGATCATCCTGCAGACCGAGTTCGTCGACACCATCACCGCGGAACTCATGCTGGAGAACGTCGAGCGGCTCTCCGGGCGCCACCTCGTGCTCTTCGTCTGCCTGCGCGATCCGCTCTTGGCCGACACCGTGGACGCCGCCCCGGCCAGCCTCGACAGCCTCGCGCGCTCGGTCATCGCCGACGAGTTCCTGCGCGAGCGCCGCGTGGTGCTGGAGCGCCTGCGCCGCCTCGGCGTCCACTGCCTCGACGTCCGCGCCGACCAGATCGGCCCGGCCCTCATCAACCGCTACCTCGAGATCAAGCGCCGGGAGCTGATCTGATGGGCGCCCCCCTCAAGAGCCCCCTCAAGTCCTTCGAGTTCCGCCGCGAGCGCGAGGCGACCTGGCGCGAACTGGAGGCGCTGGTCGCCCGCGCCGAGAAGCGCGGCCTGAAGTCGCTGCCGGCCGAGGACCTGCTGCGCCTGCCGACGCTCTACCGCGCGACGCTGTCCTCGCTCTCGGTGGCGCGCGCCATCTCGCTGGACCAGAACGTGCTGAACTACCTGGAGAGCCTCTCGGCGCGCGCCTACTTCCAGGTCTACGGCGCCCGCGCCAGCCTGATGGAAGGCCTCGCCTATTTCCTGCGCGAAGGCTTTCCCGCCGCGGTGCGCGCCGCCCTCTGGCCGAACCTGCTCTCCGCCCTCTGGATGCTGCTCGGCGGCGTCATCGGCTTCCTCCTGGTCCAGGCCAACGCCGACTGGTTCTATACCTTCATGGGCGGCAGCGCCCAGGGCCGCACGCCGGCGGCCTCCACCGAGTTCCTGCGCGACGGACTCTACGACGGCGCCGAGGCGGCCGCCGACATGCTCTACACCTTCGCCACCTACCTCTTCTCCCACAACGCCGGCATCGGCATGTTCGCCTTCGCCCTCGGCTTCGCGCTCGGCATCCCGACGGTGCTGCTGCTGTTCTACAACGGCCTCATGCTCGGCGCCTTCGTCGCGCTCTATCATTCGCGCGACCTCACCTGGGACGTCGTCGGCTGGCTCTCGGTGCACGGCACCACCGAGATTTTCGCCATCGTGCTCTGCGGCGGCGGCGGCCTGGTGCTGGCCGGCGCCATCATCTTCCCCGACCGCGAGACCCGCATGGAAAGCCTGGCGCGGCGTGGACGCGCCGCCGGCACCCTCATCATGGGCGCCGTGCTGATGTTCTTCGTCGCCGGGCTGCTGGAGGGCTTCGCGCGCCAGCTGGTGACCGACATCACCCTGCGCTATCTCATCGGCGGGGCCATGCTGGCTTTCTGGCTCGCTTACTTCACCCTCGGCGGCCGCGGACGGCGCTATGACGACGACTGACGCCGCCCCCCCGAAGACGCCCGCCAAGCCGCCCGGCATCGCGCCGGAGGTAAAGGCCCGCGCCCGCAATGAGCGCCGCCTGGTGACCCCGGAAGGCGTGCCGCTGATCTTCCAGCTCGGCGAGCGCGGCGAGCGCGCCGCGGCGGTGCTCATCGATCTCGTCATCCTCTACCTCGCCATCGCGGCGGTCACCATCGCCTTCGTCTTCGCCCTGCGCTGGATCGGCATCAACGGCATCGTCTTCGGCCTGCTGATCCTCATCTCCTTCCTCGCCCGCAGCTTCTATTTCATTTATTTCGAGCTGCGCTGGCAGGGCCAGACCCCCGGCAAGCGCGCCCTCGGCATCCGCGTCATCGACCGCCGCGGCGGCTACCTGCGCCCGGACTCCGTCTTTGCCCGCAACCTGCTGCGCGAGGTCGAGCTCTTCCTGCCGATGACCCTGCTGTTCCTGCCCGACGAAGGCAGCTTCGGCTGGTTCAAGCTGCTGTCCCTGATCTGGGTCGGCATCTTCCTGCTGCTGCCCTTCTTCAACCGCGACCGCCTGCGCGGCGGCGACATCGTCGCCGGCACCTGGGTCATCGCCGCGCCCAAGTCGCTGCTGCTGGGCGACGTCGCCGCCGAGGCAACCCGCCCCGGCAAGCCGGGCGCCGGCCGCGGCGAAGTGCTGGACCCGGAGTTCCCCTTCACCCGCGCGCAGCTGGAGATCTACGGCATCTACGAACTGCAGACCCTGGAAGAGGTGCTGCGCCAGCAGGGCCCGCAGAGCCCCGAAACCAAGGCGGAGGTCGCCCGGCGCATCCAGAACAAGATCGGCTGGACGGGAGCCCCGAACAGCGATCCCGAACGCTTCCTCAAAGCCTTTTACGCCGCCCTGCGCGCCCACCTGGAAGCCCGCCTGCTGTTCGGCCAGCGCCGCGAGAGCAAGCACGACGGTAAATCGCCGCCGGACTCGAAGAAGACCTGAATCACGACAGGTACAGGACCAGCAGACACCGCGCCTGTGGCTCACCCCCTACCCATCCTTCCCCCATCCCCCTGAAGCTCTTATGGGGGGAAGGGGCTTCTTTTGAGACGCAGCAATTTTTTATTCCCTCACCCTTCGATGGGGGAGGGTTAGGGAGGGGGTGACACCCTCTCGGCGCCAAGCTGCCAGCCGGATGCTACAAAGAAGGCTGGAACAACGGCCTCTGCACCTGGCCTCATCCTGAAGAGCTTGCGCAGCAAGCGTCTCGACCTGCCTGCGCGAAGCCGAAGCGGCTTCGCTTCGGCGTAGGCAGGAGGACGAGGGCGGGCTTGCTTAATCTAGACGTTCAATCGAACACCCGCGCGATCTCTGCCACCTCGGCGCCTTCCTTGATCCGCTTCAGCTCGACGTAGGTGACCGCCGAGACGACGGACCAGAAGGCGACGATCAGGCTTTGGCCGGCCCATTCGATGATGACCGAGCGCAGGAAGGCTCCTTTGTAGTCGAGAAAGAGTTCAGGCGCGAAGGCGAAGCCGATGCTCATCGCCAGGTCCAGCAGCAGCAGGGCGAGGATCGGCCAGCGGTAGCCCTGCGTCAGCTCGCGGCTGCGCTCCAGGCTGGCTCTCACGCCGCGGCGCTCGATGACCGTCACCGGGACGGCGACCCAGAACACGACCAGTAAGAAGATGCCGGGTAGAACCAGCAGCACCAGGCCGAGCAGCACCGCCAGGGTCGCCGCGAGGGAAACCAGGATCACCGGAAGCAGGGACGCCAACCCGCGGCCGATGGTATCGCGGAAGCCGCCGGGCTGCCCCTGCAGCTCGCGCAGGGTACCGTAGACGATGACGCCCGTTGCGACGAAGCTGAGCACGATCTCCAGGATCGCGATCACCGCGTCGCCCGCCGTCGCCAGTAGGGCCCTGTCGCCGGCATCGGCGAGCAGGCGGGGGCCGTAGTTCATCCAGCTGTAGAAGATGACATGCGGCGAGCCCGCCGCCAGGGCGATGACCAGGAAGGCCGAGAGATTGCCCAGCAGGATCTGATAGGATCGCGCGAGCAGCGAACCGATCTTCAGGCGGCCGTCGCCCGCGAAGGTCTGGTCAGCCATCTCCGCGTCCCGGCGGTAAGGGACCCGGAGCCGTTTCCGGGTCCCGCCGGACCGCCGTCAATCGAACACCGCCGCGAGCTGCGCCGTGCTGACGCCTTCCTTGGCGACGCGCAGGTCGTGGTAGGTGACCGCGAGGACGACCGCCAGGAAGACCGTGGTGAAGAGCTGCAAGGCCAGGTCGACAACCGTGCTGACGGTCGCGCCCAGGTCGCCCAGCAGCATCAGGACCAGGCCGGCCACCAGCGAGATGATCATGGTGACCACGGTGGTGGCGATGAGGGCGATGAGGAAAAGGCCCAGCAGGCGCCAGCGCGACCCCTTGGTCAGCGCCCGGCTGCGCGACAGGCTGGCGATGATTCCGGGCCCCTCCACCATCAGCACGGGGATCGCGACGCAGAGCATGAGGGCGACGATGACGCCGGGCACGATGAGGAGGATCAGGCCGATCCAGACCAGAATGGTGGTGATGATCGCGACGATGACAATCGGGAAAATGCGGCGCAGTCCCTGCGCCAGCGATGAAAAGATGGACGACTTCTGTCCGTCGAGATACTGCAGCGTGCCGTAGACGACGGTCCCGGTCAGCAGATACTGCAAGACGATCATGATGACGAAGGCGCCGAAGAAAGCGGTGGCGAAGGTACCGCCGAGGTCCGGCGGTGTGGCCGACGTCGCCGGGTCATAGGCCATGAGGGCGAAGAAGGTGCCGCCGAAGAGCAGCAGAAGCAGAATCACGCCCGGCACCATGATGATCAGGCCGAGGATGTTGAAAGAGATGAAATTGGCGAAAAAGGTCGAAAGGCTCTTGGAGAGACAGGCTCCGATACGGAACGGCTCTCCTGCGGCGGTCATGTCGGTCATGGACTGGGTTCCCCTGCGTAGAATCGAACGAACTCTGACGACGGAAATCTCCGGCGCTCCCCCGGGCACGCCGGTCAGTATAGCCGCCACACAATCTGCGGTCGATCCAAAGTCCGCGTACTATCCTTTTTAGGTGAGATCGCCTGCGGCCCCCACCGCCGCGGCGATCCGCTCGGCGAAGGCCCGCGTGCCCAGGCTGCCGCCGAGATCGGCGGTGCGCGTTTCGGGTGCGGCCAGGGCCGCGTCGATGGCCCCTTCGATGGCACGCGCCGCCGCGCCGCAGTTTTCCAGGCCGCGCTTCTCCGCGAGCCAGTCCAGCAGCATGGCCGCCGAGAGGATCAGCGAGGTCGGGTTGGCCCTGTCCTGGCCGGCGATGTCCGGTGCCGAGCCGTGCTGGGCCTGGGCGCAGCAGAGCGCGTCGCCGGCGTTCACCGAGCCGGCGAGCCCCAGGCTACCGCTGAGCTCCGAGGCCAGGTCCGACAGGATGTCGGCGTGGAAGTTGGTGGCGCAGATCACGTCGTAGCGCTCGGGCTGGCGCACCAGCAGCGCCGCCATGGCGTCGACGATGACCTCTTCCGTCTCGACCTCGGGAAAATCTTTCGCCACGTCGCGGCAGGCCTCCAGGAACAGGCCGTCGCTGAGGCGAAAGGTGTTGGCCTTGTGGATCACCGCCACCTTCTTGCGCCGCTTCATCGCCAGCTCGTAGGAACGCCGCGCGATGCGCGTCGAAGCCTTGCGGGTGATCTTGCGGATCGACAGCGCGGTGTCGGCGTCGGTCATGAACTCGGCGCGCCCGGCGAACATGTTGCGGTCGGGATAGAAGCCCTCGGTCGCCTCGCGCATGATCACCAGGTCGAAGCTCCCGCCCTTGGCCGGCAGGCCCGGGCGCGTGCGCGCCGGGCGCACGTTGGCATAGAGATCCAGCTTGGTGCGCACCACGCCGGAGATGTTCACGCCGCCTTCTTCCGGCGGCGGGTAATGCAGGTGGGAGATCGGCCCCAGCAGGATGCCGTCGCTCGTCCTTGCGCGCTCCAGCACGCCCTCGGGCAGGGTGGTGCCGTGTTTCGCCAGCGCCTTCAGGCCGATCTCGGCATGGTCATACTCAAGGCCCAGGCCGAAGCGCCTGTCGGCCGCCGCCAGCACCGCCAGCGTCGCCGCGGTGATCTCCTCCCCGATGCCGTCACCGGCCATGACCACGATGCGCAAAGTGCCACCCTTCCTTCCGTGACTGGAGTCCGGAGGGCACTATAGAGATCGCAGAACGATGGCCTAGTCGAAAACCGCCGCGGTCTCGCGCAGCATGACGCCGTCGTCCAGTTCCGCCAGCTGCTCGTGGATGGCGACGGTGCCGGTCATCAGGAAGAGGTTCATCGCCGGAGCGCCCAGGAACAGCCAGGCGATCGGCAGGCCGTCGAAGCCCGCGGCGGCGGGCTGCACGACCAGGAGGAAGACCGCCACGGCAATCACGAGCGGTATGGTGATGAGGAAAAAGACCGCAATGATTCGCAGCCGCGATCCTTTGGTCAGCGCCGCGCTGCTGCCGAAGCAGTCGACCACCCCATCGTTGTCCATCGCCGCGCAGGGCATGGCCACCGCGAAGATCACGCTGAGGACAAAGGCGATGAGCATCGGAATGAACACGGCCAGGGGCGCGACCTCCGCGAGGACATCCATAGTGGTGGTCAGCACGGTCGTCACCACCGCGAAAACGACGCCGACAGAGATGATCGAGGCAGACCGCTCCAGGGTGTCGCGCAGTGCCGCGAAGATCGTCCGGCTTTCGCCCTGGCGGTCGCGGATCAGCGTCCACACCATGGCGGCCGTCACGAAGCCGGTGAGCAGGATCTCGACGGCGGTCGTCAGATCGCGTTCCCAGCCCTGCATGGCCAGGTACTGGCCGATATTGCCCTGCCCGCTGAGGGCGGCATAGATCACGCTTGGCAGGCCGGCCAGCAGGCACAGCAGGTAGAAGGCCGGAAAATGGCGGAGACCCAAAGAGTAGGTGGTCCCCACAGCCTTGAAGACGCCGAGTTTCATCGCAGTTGCTCCTTCCCTCGCGGCTGCGCGGGGCGCAGGGGCCGCCGGAAGGTCGGCCGGCGGCAGGACCGAAAGCCTGCCACCAGGGGATTAACAAAACGCAACTTGAGGTGGTTAGTATTTTAGGCGATTTCGCCTGACCCTTGCTCGCCTGGCCCCTGCTCGCCGGAAGGCTCAGACCGCCTGGCTGTAGCGCCCGCCGGCTCCCAGGTAGGCGTCGAAGCAGGAGGCGATGAGGCGCACGGCGCGGCGGCCCTCCGCGGTGACCGTCACGCGGTTGCCCTCCAGCGTCACCAACCCCTCAGCGGCCAGCGGCTCCAGCCTGGCGAGGTCGCCGGAGAAGTCGAAGCCGGGCCGCCCGTGGGCCTCGGCCTGCTTGCGCAGGTCGACGGTGAAGTCGCACATGACGGCCTGGATGACGTCGCGGCGCAGGCGGTCGGCGGAGGTCAGCGCGACGCCGCGCACCACCGGCAGCTGCCCGGCCTCCAGCGCCTTGGCATAGCCCACCAGGTCCTTGTCGTTCTGGGCATAGCCCTGCGGCAGGGTGCCGATGGCGGAGACGCCGAGGCCCAGCAGCACTTCCGCCTGGTCCGTCGTGTAGCCCTGGAAGTTGCGCCGCAGCCGACCCTCGGCGGCGCGGCGGAACAGCGGGTCCTCGGGCAGCGCGAAGTGGTCCATGCCGACGGTGCGGTAGCCCTGGCCCAGCAGCACGCGCTCCACCGCCGCGGCCTGGGCGAGGCGCGCCTCGGCGCCCGGCAGTTCCGCCGTGTCGATCATCTGCTGGTGCTTCTTCATCCAGGGCACGTGGGCGTAGCCGAAGACCGAGATGCGGTCGGGCCTGAGCTCGGCGGCCAGCGCGGCAGTGCGCCCCACGTCTTCCAGGCTCTGCTGCGGCAGGCCGTACATCAGGTCGAAGTTCAGCGCCGCGATCCCCGCCGCGCGCAGGGCCCCCGCCGCCTCTGCGGTCTGCGCGAAGGGCTGCACCCGGTTGATCGCCTGCTGCACGTGGGGGTTCACGTCCTGCACGCCCAGGCTGGCGCGGTTGATCCCCGCGGCGGCCAGGGCCGCGGCCTTTTCCGCCGTCAGGTGGCGCGGGTCGATCTCGATGGCCAGTTCGGCCCCGGGCTGGAAGTCGAAGACCTCGCCCAGTTGCCCCATCACCGCGGTGAAGTCCTCGCCTGAGAGGATCGAGGGCGTGCAGCCCCGTCACCGGCCGTCGCCCGTTCTCCTTGGGTCCCAGCGCCTCGCCCAGCAGGGCGATCTCGCGCCGCAGCAGCGCCACGTAGGCGGCGATGCGGTGGTAGCCGTTGGCCACGGCGGTATGGCAGCCGCAGTACCAGCAGAGCTGGTGGCAGAACGGTACATGCAGATAGAGCGACAGCGGCATATCGGCGGGCAGCGCCGCCAGCCAGGCGCGGTAGAGGGCGCCGTCCACCCCCGCCCCGAAATGCGGGGCGGTGGGATAGCTGGTGTAGCGCGGCGCCTGGGCCTCGGCCAGGCGGATCGGAAGACTGGTCATGGCCCCGAAGCTAGGCCCGGCCCCCGCCCCCGTCCTTGATCAAGGTCAAATGGCCGATATCTCCCCTCTCCCCTCGCGGGAGAGGGATGTGAAGTCTTAGCGAGCAAAGCGAGCTTAGACGGAGCTGGGTGAGGGGGCGCCGCCGCTCAGCCGCCCGCCCGCCGATCCTCCCTAATCATCTCCGCCGCCTTCTCGGCGATCATGATGGTCGGCGAGTTGGTGTTGCCGGAGGTGATGGTCGGCATCACCGAGGCGTCGGCGATGCGCAGCCCCGCGATCCCCCGCACCTTCAGCCGCGCATCCACCACGGCCCCCTCGTCGCTGCCCATGCGGCAGGTCCCCACCGGGTGGAAGATCGTCGTGCCGATGTCGCCGGCCGCTTTCGCAAGCGCCTCGTCGCCGTCCACCTCGGCGCCGGGCTTGAACTCCTCGGGCCGGTAGCGCGCCAGGGCCGGCGCGGCGCAGATGCGCCGGGTCAGGCGGATCGCCCGGGCCGCCACCTCGCGGTCCGCCGGCGCGCTGAGGTAGGCCGGCGCGATCACCGGCGCCTCGCGGAAGTCGGCGCTGCGGATGTGGATCGCCCCGCGGCTTTCCGGTCGCAGGTTGCACACCGAGGCGGTGATGGCCGGAAAGGCGTGCAGCGGGTCACCGAACTTGTCGAGGCTCAAGGGCTGCACGTGGTACTGCAGGTTGGGTGTCGCCCGCGCCGGGTCCGAGCGCGTGAAGGCGCCGAGCTGGCTGGGCGCCATGGAGAGCGGCCCGCGCCGGAACAGCAGGTACTCCAGCCCCATGCCCGCCTTGCCCAGCAACGATCCGGCGCGCTGGTTCAGGGTCACGGTGTTCGCGACCTTGAAGATCATGCGCATCTGCAGGTGGTCCTGCAGGTTCTCGCCGACGCCCTCCAGCGCCTGCGCCACTTCGATGCCGTGCGCCTGCAATACCTCGGGCCGGCCGATGCCCGAGAGCTCCAGGATCTGCACCGAGCCGACCGAGCCCGCCGCCAGGATTACCTCGCCGCGCGCCGTCGCGCGCTTCAACGCGTCGCCCTGGCGGAAGTCGAGCCCGGTCACCCGCTTGCCGTCCAGCACCAGCCGCTCGGCCAGCGCCTGCGTCATCACTGTGAGGTTCGGCCGGTGCAGCACCGGCCTGAGGAAAGCCTTCGAAGACGACCAGCGCAGGCCGCGCCGCTGGTTCACCTGGAAATAGCCGCAGCCCTCGTTGTCGCCGCGATTGAAGTCGTCGGTGGGCGGGATGCCGCATTCCGCCGCCGCCTTGCGGAAGGCGTCGAGGATCTCCCACGACAGGCGCTGTTCCTCGACGCGCCACTCGCCGCCGGCGCCGTGGTGTTCGTCTTCGCCCTTGTAGTGGTCCTCCGAGCGCTTGAAGTAGGGCAGCACCTCCTCCCAGCTCCAGCCCGCGTTGCCGAGCTGGCGCCAGTGGTCGTAGTCGGCCGCCTGGCCGCGCATGTAGATCATGCCGTTGATGGAGGAGGAGCCGCCCAGCACGCGGCCGCGCGGATAGGCCAGCGCGCGGCCGTTCAGCCCCGGCTCGGCCTCGGTCTTGTAGCACCAGTCGGTGCGCGGCGTGTTCTGGGTGTAGAGGTAGCCGACCGGCACGTGGATCCAGTACCAGGAGTCCTTGCCGCCGGCCTCCAGCAGCAGCACCTTCACCGCCGGATCGGCGGAGAGCCGGTTGGCCAGGCAGCAGCCGGCCGAGCCGGCGCCCACGATCACGTAGTCGAATTCCCCGGCATCTTCCCTTTGGGCGTCCTGCCGGGCCCCGTTTCCGGCCATTCCCTCTTCCCTGTCCGCTTTTGCGCTGCGAATCCTTCTCTTCGCCGAACTATAGCACCGCGACGCGCGGCCCGATCAATTCGCCGCTATTGCCCGCTTCCAGCCTTGGCATCGGCGCTGTTGCGCCTAGATACTGGGATGAACTCCGGAGTGCCGCCATGCCTTTCCCCCCGATCACCCGCCGCCGCCTCTTGCAGGGCGGCCTGGCCCTGGGCGCCGTGAACCTCGCCCTGCCGCGCCTGCCGGCGCTGGCCTCCGCCGAACCGCGCCTGCTCACCGCCGGCCCCGGCGAGGCCCAGTTGCTGGAAGCGGGCAGACCGAAGACCCGCACCTGGCTCTATGACGGCGTCTCGCCCGGCCCGGTGATCCGC
>DAIQBR010000088.1:1986-10929 GCA_036781105.1 Kiloniellaceae bacterium | reverse complement strand
GGGTTCGGCGCCGATCTCGGCGGCAACGCTCTCGATGCGCAGTTCCGGCGCGGCGACCGCGTCCAGGGTGCTGGCGCCGGCCGTGTTGGGGCGGCAGGTCGCGCCGATGCGGGTTATGGCCCCCTCGCGGGTGAGCCGGCGCAACCGACCGAGCACCTCCTCTTCGGACAGTTCCAGCTTGGCGGCGATCTCGGCAAAGGGACGCGACACCAGAGGGAAACTCCGCTGCCAGCCGTCGAGCAGCGCGTAGTCCAGCGGATCGAGGATCGGGCTCACGACTCACAGCCCCGTGCGATGGGCGCGGGCGGTGAAGAAGATCCCGGAAGGGGTCTCCGCCGGGATCTCACCGAGCTTCTCGAAGGTCCGCGTGTCGTAGATGTCGACGCGCCCGGCATCGCGCACGGAAATCCAGACTTCGTGGCCGCGCGGCGTGAACTCCATGTGCAGCACCGCCGGGCCCGGCGTGAGGCGGTGGATGATCTCGCCGGACGGCGTGTCGATCACCTCCACGGTGTCGTTCAGGGGATGCGCGAAATTGACCCAGACCTGCTGCCCGTCGGGCCGCGCGACGGCGAAGACCGGCTGGCCATGGGTTGCGGTGCGGCCGACCTCCTCCAGGCTGCGGGAATCCACCCAGAGCACCTCGTGGCGGCCGACGGCGGGGAGAACGAAGCGCTCGCCGGCCAGGGCCCAGCCCTCCAGGTGCGGCATCTTGTAGACCGGCAGGGGCGCTTCGCCGCGCCCGTAGCCTGCGAGAATGCGCTGCGGGACCGGCGGGTCCTGCCAGAGATCCAGCGCCGTCAGCCCGTCCTCGCCGAACAGCCCGGCGATGTAGCGGCGGCCGTCGGCGGTGATCAGGGCGTCATAGGGGTTCTGCCCGATGCCGGTGACGCGCGTGATCTTCGGCTCCGGCTGCGACATGTCGGCGATCCAGGTCTCACCGGCATCCCAGAGGGTGAAGACGAAACGCCGCCCCGGCGCATCGACCAGGCCGATGGTCTTGGACCCGGTCGGGATGTCCGCAACCATTTCCAACGTCTCCGCATCGAAGACGCGCACGCCGCCGGGCTCGTAGTTGGACACCGCCACCAGGCGGCCGTCATCGGAGATCGCGCCGCCGATGGCATTGCCGGACTGCAGCACGCGGCCGGTCAGGCTTTGCGTCAGCAGGTCGACCTTGCTGAGCCCGCCGTCGCGGCCGAAGACATAGGCGAAGCGCTGGTCCGGCGAGAACACGACGGAGGCGTGGGAAAGATCGCCCAGCCCCTCGACCCGGCCGATGGCCGCATGCTCGGACTGATCGACGATCAGGACGGACCCGGCAGTGCGCTCCACCACCACGCCGAGGTCGCCGGTGCCGCGCAGCTCGCCGCCCTGCGCGGCAGTGGCGAGGACGCCGATGCAGGCCGCCAACGTCGTCAGGGCAAAGGTGGCGATGCGCATCACTCCGTGCCTCCCTTCAGAAGGTAGTTGGCAATCCACCTTGCCTCCGCTTCGGAAAGCAGCGGATGCCAGGGCGGCATCGCGGTGCCGGGAATGCCGTCGAGCACCACCTCGACCAGGTAGTCGACCGACTTGCCGGCAAGGCTCTGCGGCCTCAGGTCCGATCCCAGCCCGCCCTTCCTGGTCAAGCCGTGGCAGGAACCGCAGTCCTGCAGCACCAGATTTTCCAGTTCGGCGGCCCGCTGCGGCGTGACCTCCGCCGCGCCGGCCGGAACCGCGACACAGGCGACAAGCGCCATAGCAAGGAGAGTGCTACGCATAGACGGCTTTCTCCGTCGCGCCGGTGGCCAGCAGCGCCATGACGCTGGCCGGGCAGCTGCGGTAGAGCGAGACGACGTTGCCGATGAGGAACAGCACCGGGCCGGCGAGGTCCTGCGCCGCGACCTCTGCGGTGACGTCTTCAAGACAGGTGAGCACGCGGCGCTCGCGCAGCGTGGTCACCGAGGCAACCGCCAGGACCGGCAGCTGCGCCGGCAGGCCCTGCGCCATCAGCCGCGCGGCGATCTCGCCGATGGCGGCGGCGCCCATATAGACCACCAGGGTGGTCTGCCTGTCGGCGAGGCCGGCCCAGTCCAGGTCCAGCGGCAGATCCTCCCGGCAATGGCCGGTGACGTAGCGCACGCCGCTCGCCAGCCCGCGGTGGGTCAGCGGAACGCCGGTGACGGCCGCCGCGCCCTGCGCGGCGGTGATGCCGGGGACGATTTCGAAGGGAATGCCGGCCGCGCTCAGCGCTGCAGCCTCCTCCGAACCGCGCCCGAAGATCATCGGATCGCCGCCCTTCAGCCGCACCACCGTAAGGCCGTCGAGCGCCAGCTCGATGAGAAGTTCGTTGATTCTGTCCTGCGGCACCGGATGGTGCTGTGGCGCCTTGCCGACCGGGATGACGCGCGCCAGCGGCGGCGCCAGCGCCAGGACCTCGTCGGAAACCAGCCGGTCGTGGACCACCGCCTGGGCCTCGGCGAGAATACGGGCCGCCTTTAACGTCAGCAGTTCCGGGTCGCCCGGTCCTGCCCCGACAAGAAACACCTGGCCCGGCTTCCTCATGGCGTGCTCCCTACCAGACGCCGCTGGATGGTGGGGGCGGCCCGCAGGCCGCCCCCGAGTAACCACCAGGATCAGTAGACGTCCTGACGGGTGTTGAAGACATTGAACTTACCTGTCGGTGTGATCAGCCGGGGATCCTTGATCACGTGCTTCAACTCGAGCGTCTTGTCGTCGATGATGACGATCGCCGATTCCTGATCCCTGCCGTTCCAGACCGAGAACCAGATCTCGTTGCCCGCCTTGTTGAACTCGCCCTGCACCACGCGCGGCTGGCCCTCGGCAATGCCGGCCCATTCGCCGATCGGCAGCACGGTGTACTCCGGCTCTTCCTTGTTCATCTCATCGACCTTGAAGACCGCTACCGAGGCCGAGATCTCGGCTTCCGGGTTCAGCGGCGCGTCGACATAGAGATGGTTCGAGGTCGGGTGCGACTTCACGAAGAGCGAGCCGCCGCCCAGGGCATAGAGCTGTTGCACCAGCTTCCAGGCGTGCTCGGGGTGACCTTCCGGATCCGTACCGATCAGCGCCACCGTCTCGTCGCCCAGGTGGGAAGTTGCCCAGACCGGCCCGTAGACCGGGTGATTGAGATTGGCGCCGCGGCCCGGGTGCGGAGTCGTGCCGCCGCTTTCCAGCAACGCCGTCAGGGAGCCTTCCTTGGTGTCGATGACCGCGATCTTGCCGCGGGCATTGGCCGCCGTGAGGAAGTAGCGCTTGGTGGAGTCGAAGCCGCCGTCATGCAGGAAGCGCTCGGCCTCGATCTCGGTGACCTTCAGGTTCTTGATGTCCGAATAGTCGACCAGCAGGATCTTGCCGGTCTCCTTCACGTTGACGATGAACTCCGGCCGATAGTGGGAGGCGACGATGGCGGCCACACGGGGTTCCGGATGGAACTCCTGGGTGTCGTAGATCATGCCGCGAGTCGAGACGATCTTCAGCGGCTCCAGCGTGTCGCCGTCCATGATCACGTACTGCGGCGGCCAGTAGCTGCCGGCGATGGCGTACTTGTCCTCCCAGCCCTTCATCTTGGAGGTCTCGACCGAACGGGCCTCGGCGCCGACCTTGATCTGGGCGACCGTCGCGGGCGTCTCCATCCAGAGGTCGATCATGTTGATCAGCGCGTCGCGGCCGATAACGAAGAGATAGCGGCCGGAAGCGGAGATGCGCGAGATGTGAACCGCGTAGCCGGTCTCGATAACCGAGTGGATCTCGTAGGTCGCGCCGTCGATCAGGGCGACCTGGCCGGAGTCGCGCAGCGTCACCGAGAAGAGGTTGCCGATGTCGATATCGTTCATCTTCTCGGTCGGCCGCTCCGCCGGCGGCACCAGCACCTTCCAGGTGGCGCGCATCTCCGGCATACCGAATTCCGGCGGCGCCGGCGGCTCGATCAGCAGGTAGCGCGCCATCATGTCGACCTGCTCTTCCGTCATCTGGCCGGAAGTACCCCAATTCGGCATGCCGGCGGGCGAGCCGTAGGTGATGAAGGCATGCAGGTGATCGTATCCCAGCTCGCGCGTGATTTCGGTGGTCAGGGCCTTGCCGGTCGCCCCCTTGCGCAGGACGCCGTGACAGCCGGCGCAGCGCTCGAAGTAGATGGTGTTGGCATCCTGGAATTCGGACGGCGTAATCACCGGATCGCCCGGCTTGCGTCCGGGAATCTCGACATTGATCTGGCCGAGGGTCGTCATCGAAGGCTCGTAGGCGCCCGCCGGCGAATCCGCATGCGGCTTCGGCTTGTCCTGTGCCCTCAGCTCGTTTGCAGCGAGAGCCAACGGAAGCACAACCGTGGCGATGAGCGCGATCTTCCCGATTTCACGAGGGGTGTGCATGCCGGAATCTCCATAGCACGAGTGGGGAGATGCAGATTAGGTGCGGAACTCCGGGACCTGCCTTGACTTTTGTTAAGGCGCAACGCATCCATCCGCCGCACTTTTCGGAGGCACCGCCGGAGTATTCCATGCGCCTCTGCCCTGCCCTGGTCGCGGCATGCCTTGTCTGCGTGCTGCCGCTCTTGCCCGGCACGGCCGCGGCAGCGGGCACCGGGATCGCAGTTGAAGACACGCCGGCGCCGACAGCGCCCGACGCGCAGCTCGCCGCACAGCTTTTCGGCAGCGCCACATCGGTGGCCGTGACGCGCCAGGAAGCCGACCCGCCGGGCTGGTTCGTCAGCTCGCCGGAACGCCGGCTCGGCTTCATCGCCTCGACCTGGGAGATCACCCACTCGCTGGGCTACTCCGGGCGCCCCATCGACATCCTGGTGGCGGTGACGACCGAGGGCAAAATTGCCGGCGCGAAACTGCTGCGCCACAACGAGCCGATTCTCACCCTCGGCATCTCGACCGCGGACATCGCGCGCTACATCGACGAATTCGCCGACATCGACCTGAGCCGTTCCGCCATGACCGATCCGGAGGGCGGCGACAATCTGCCCGACGTCATTTCGCGCGCCACGGTATCGACGGCGGTGATCCGCGATTCGATCCTGCGCACGGCGCGCAGCGTCTACCTGATGCAGCACGCCCGGCGCGGCGGCGGCGGGATCGACCGCCTCGCCTTCCAGCCGATGTCCTGGCACCAGCTGGAATCGGTACAGGCCCTGACCGGCACGGCAGTCACCCTGGACCAAGCGCGCGCCGCGCTGGCCGGCGCCCGCGTTCCGCTGCCGTCGGGTGATGCGCCCTTCATCGAATACTGGACGGCGATCCTCGACCCGCCGGCCATCGGCCGCAATCTGCTGGGACAGCAGGACTTTGCCCGCGCCATGGCGTCGCTGGGCACCGGTGAGGTCGGGCTCTTCATCGCCTCACGTGGCCTGCAGTCGCATCGCGGCACGGAGTGGCGGCGCAGCGGCGCTTTCGAGCGGCTGCAGGTCATACAGGGCGACACGACCCTGACCCTGCGGGCCGAGGACTACCGGCGGATCGACCGCCTTGCCATCGAGGGCGCGCCGGACTTCAAGGAACTGAGCCTGTTCCGCCTACCGACCGCCGGCTTCGATGCGACGGCGCCCTTCCGCATCGAGGTCATCGCCAGCCGCGAGACCGACGCCGGCGGCTCGGTTTCGATGCGGATCCCGCTGGATTACACCCTTCCCGAACGCTACCTGCAGAAAGCCGCGCTGATTCCGGAGATCGAGCCCTTGTGGGTCAAGGCCTGGCAGCGCAAGCGCGTCGAGATCGTCGGCGTCAGCCTGATGCTCGCGGTGCTGGCGCTCATTCTGTTCTTCCAGGAGGCCTTCGTGCGGCGCCCCAAACTGTGGCGCTGGGGACGCACCACCTATCTCGCGGTAACCCTGGTGTGGCTCGGCTGGATCGCCGGCGGCCAGCTTTCGGTGGTCCATGTGGTCGCCTTCGTGCAGTCCCTGCTGACGGGTTTCCGCTGGGAGACCTTCCTGATCGAGCCGGTCATCTTCATCCTCTGGGGCTTCGTCGCCCTGGGGCTGTTGTTCTGGGGCCGCGGCGTGTTCTGCGGCTGGCTCTGCCCCTTCGGTGCGCTGCAGGAACTCACCAACCAGATCGCCCGGCGTCTTTCCCTGCCCCAGATCCAGGTGCCTCAGCTGATCCACGAGCGCCTCTGGGTGATCAAGTACACGCTCTTCGTGGCGATCCTCGGCCTGTCCTTCTATTCCATGGAGCAGGCCCTGATCCTGGCCGAGGTCGAGCCCTTCAAGACCGCCATGTCGATGCACTTCCTGCGCGCCTGGCCCTTCGTGCTTTTCGTCGTCGTGGTTCTGGTGGCGGGACTGTTCATCGAGCGCTTCTACTGCCGCTACCTCTGCCCTCTCGGCGCGGCGCTGGCGATCCCGGCAAAACTCAAGATCTTCGACTGGCTGAAACGCCGCTCCCAGTGCGGCCGCGAGTGCCGCCTCTGCGAGCAGCAATGCACCGTCGGCGCCATCGACACGCTCGGCCGGATCAACGCGAACGAATGCGTGCTCTGCCTGCGCTGCCAGATGATCTACCACGACCCCGCGACCTGCACCGTGCTGAAGCGCCGCGCGGCCCGCAAGGCGCCTGACCTGTCCCCGGCCCCGCCGGCGGGGTGACGCGCGGCCAGCGTCCTTGACATCGGTCAAGGAGCCCGGCGGCAAGAAGCGACAGAATCACTGCGAAAATTGGGAGAGTCCGGCGTTCATGCACCTTGCCGCCAAGCCCACAGAGATCACCGGGACGATCGGCCTCGCCCTGCGCGATGCGGCGCGGCCATGAGCACGGGCTTTTCACGGCGCCGCTTTCTCGCCATCTCCGCCGCCGCCTTGCTGCCCGGCACCGCAAGGGCGGGCGCGCCCGTCACGCGGTGGCAGGGCGTCGCACTGGGCGCGCCGGCGCGGATGAGCCTGGTGGGTCTCGAGGCCTCCGCCGCGGCCCCGCTCTTTGCTGCGCTGGAGCACGAGATCGCGCGCCTCGAGGGACTCTTCAGCCTCTACCGCCCCGGCTCGGCGCTGCGCCGCCTGAACCATAACGGCAGGCTCGACTCGCCGCCGGCGGAGCTGCTGGAACTCCTGAGCCTCGCCGGGGACATTCACCACGCCACCGGCGGCGCCTTCGATCCGACCATTCAGCCGCTATGGCTGCTGCATGCCGCGGCCGCCGGCCGCCGACCGGACCGGCGGCAGGTTGCCGAGACGCGGTGGCGCTGCGGCTGGCAGCACCTCGACTTTTCGCCGGAGGCGGTCGTTTTCACGCGGCCCGGCATGGCCGTCACCCTGAACGGCATCGCCCAGGGCTACATCGCCGACCGGATGGCGGACCTGCTGCGCCGCCGCGGCCTGACCGATGTGCTGATCGACATGGGCGAGATCGCCGCGCTCGGCCGGCGTCCCGGCGCGACGCCCTGGCGCGCCGCCATCGCGCTGCCCGACGGCGAGATCGTGCGCCGGATCGAGCTGTCGGACCGTGCCCTCGCCACCTCGGCCCCACTGGGCACCCTGCTGGACCGGGCAGGACAGGTGGGACACATCCTCGACCCGCGCGACGGGCGGCCGGGCGGCCGCTGGCAAGTGGCCAGCGTCTCGGCCCGGCAGGCCGCCCTGGCCGACGGCCTGTCGACCGCCTTCTGTCTGTTGCCCCGCCGCGCCATCGCGACAGCTTTGGCGCGCTATCCCGACGCCGCCCTCGAGGCCCTCGTCTAGAAATGCCACGCCAAGGAGATCACACGATGCGAATACTCACGACCGCCGCCCTCGCCACCGCCCTCGCCGCACTCGCCCTGCCGGCCCTGGCCGACGGGGACCCGGCAAAGGGCGAGAAAGTCTTCAACAAGTGCAAGGCCTGCCATGCCGTCGGTGAGAACGCCAAGAACAAGATCGGCCCGCTGCTGAACGGCATTGTCGGCGCCGAGATCGCCTCGGTCGAAGGCTTCAAGTATTCAGACGCCTTTCTCGAGAAGAAGTCTGAGGGCTTGGTCTGGGACGAAGACACTCTCGACGCTTACCTGACCAAGCCGAAGGACTTCATCCCGAAGACCAAGATGACCTTCAACGGCCTGCGCAAGGAAGACGAGCGCGAAGACGTCATCGCTTATCTCAAGCAGTTCGAATAGGGCCGGGGAAAGCGGCGCGGCAGGCGGAGCGTCAGACGGCGAGTGCCGGGACCAGCTCGGCCGGCAGTTCGAACTCGGCCGCCACCCTGGCGCGCCCCTCGGCGGACATCTTGCGCGCCGTCTTGGCGACGATCCCGTAGATCTGCTGCGGGTCGCGCTGGGCGGCAAAGTCGGCGAAGTACCAGCGCAGGAACACCAGGCAGATGACGTCTTCCAGCATCTGCACTTCGGGATCGCGCTTCAGTCCTTCCTTGCGCAGCAGGGCGCCGACACGTTGGCTGTCGCGCTCGCAATAGCCGGCTTCGGCCATGATCCCCGCCACCCTGTCGGCGTGGAAAGCGGCCTGGTCCTTGCGCCACTTGAGATAGCCGATGCGACCCTCGGGGTAGCTGCTACGCGGCAGCTTCCAGCGCTCGATGTGCTGGCCGCGCGCGGCGATCTGCAGATGCTCGGAGGCCTCGGGGCAGACCCTCTGCAGTTCAGCCGACATGCGCCGGCCGTACAGCAGCGCGGCGGGTTCCTGCCGCTCGCCATCCTTGGCCGGCGTCGGATCGGCCGCGTTGGCCGCGTCGATCTGCGCCAGCACGGCCTCCAGTCGCGTAGTCATTGCGCCCGGCTCCAGGCCTCCGCCGGGTCTTCCTCGACATAGGCGCGCAGCTGCTCCACTTCCGAGATCGCCGCGTGATTCTGGGTGACGCTGACGCCGACCTCTTTCAGCCGTGCGAAGGAGCGCGACAGACTCTCGGGCTTCATACCGAGGCGCCCGGCGATGAGGACTTTGTCATAGGGCAGGGTCACGGCGCAGCTGCCCGCCGAGACGGGACAAAGCTCGAGGAGAAATTCCGCCACCCTCTGCGC